>DATBKA010000466.1:0-3461 GCA_036556105.1 Ilumatobacteraceae bacterium
GGATCGGTTCCGAAGAAGAGCGGGGTCGTCGCCGCCAGTTCCCCGTCGACGATCGTGAAGTTGAGCGAGATGTGATGACCGCCAAGTCGCCAGCCCCACGTGCCGGTCGGAGACGGTGTCCCGAAGAAGCGCAAGAAGTACATCAACGGGTCGCGCCCGCGGGGTCGTTCGAACGATGCGGTGAACCCCTCCAGTTGGTCGAGCACGTTCTCCAGGCCGATGATCGTCGCCGCGGTGACGTAACCCGGCGTCGACAGCCCGCTCGCAACCAGACGGAACACGAGACGATGTTGTGGTGGCGACATCGCCGCGAGGGTGAGGCCACCGTGATCGGTCGGCGTGTAGAACCAGAGGCGTCGTTCCTCGTCGGACGGGAACGGCCACGCCGCGACCTGGCGCTGCTGCTCGTCGAACGACTCCATCAGCCGATCCGCCTCGGCCGCCATCTGCACCGCCACTCGGGCACGTCCTGAAATCATCGCACCGTCACCTCCACATCATCACCGGCCCGGACCGTGCAGTCCGAAGATCAGCTCGGGATCTCCGGCGCGCCAGTTGCAATCGACCTGCGATCGTCTTCCGATCGCGCGCGTTCGTTGCAGCAGTTGACGACCGAGCGCCAGCTGCTGTGGTTCCCACGCCTGGAGCGCGGCGGCTACGTCGCCGCCATGCAACCTCAGCGCGTCGCTCAACGCCCAGGCGTCGTCGGCAGCCTTGGCCGTGCCGGCCGCGGCGTGCGGCCTCACCACGAATGCGGCGTCGCCGAGCAGGCACGCCTTCCCGAACGCCATGCGTTGGACCTCGAGGTCCAGCACGACCTGCACGAAGAGCTGCTCGACCGTCGACACCAGCTCGGCGAGCGGTGGAGGCAGACGCGCCGCGGCGACGGCGCGCGCCTCGGCGACGTGCTCGGGCCGCACGGCACCGGGCGGCACGGAGATGTCACGGCGCGTCCCGCCGGCGTCGACGAGCAAGCTGTCGAGATCGTCGCCGGCGAGGTAGTTGCGATACCAGACGACGTTGACGAGTCGCTCGCCGGGTTTCACCGAGCCATCCCGACCCGGAATCGGGTAGACGAGGATGTGGCTGTTGGCGTACACGTAGTACGTGATCGCATCGTCGAGCACCGCCCGAGTGGCCGCGGTGAGCTTCGTCTCGGGAACGACGCCGCGCCAGGCGACATAGCCCGCGTACTGCGGGCATGACTGCGGCAACAGTGCTGCTCGGGCCGTCGAACCGACGCCGTCGGCGAAGACAGCAAGGTCCGGTTCGACAACGAGCCCATTGGCGAACGTCAGGCGCAGCGGATCGGGCTCGATCGCCACCAGCTCGTGGCCGAGTCGGTACGCCTGCCGTTCGAAGCACCCCAGCATGCCGCGGTAGACCGTGTTCCACGAGCTGAACAAGTAGTCGTGAGGCTCATCGTGGATCACGCTGCCGTCAGCGCCGAGATAGCGGATGTGCCCCGTCGGCACGGCGATCGAATCCACGCACACGTTGCCGCGCTCGACGAGGTATCGAGCAGTGGTCGGCAAAAAACCGATGCCGGCGCCGCGCTCCTCGAGCTCCGACGGCGATCGTTCGTAGATGGTCACATCGTGGCCATCACCGGCCAGCAGGCAAGCCGCGGTCAGTCCGCCGAGCGAGCCACCGACGACCGCGATCTCCACGTGCCGTCAGGGCTTGCCGAACGTTGCGATCTGATCGACCGCGCACTCGAACAGCACCCGCCGCTCGTCGATCGATGGATCGCGTAGCCCGTATGGGCCCGGCTGTTGCGTGTACTTCGTCCAGATCTTGTCGAGGTGAGCCGTGACACGCTCACCTTCGTCCGGATCGTCCTCTGACACCTCACGGGCGACGTGGTGCTTGATGCTCAACCAGTGATACGGGTTCGCCGGGTTGACCAACAGACTGGTGAGCCTCGGGTTGCTGCGGATCCAGCCGGTCTTCGTGCGGTGCGCCGCGCAGTTGACGAGGACCATGTCGCCCTCGTAGTCGAACCACATCGGCGTGAGGTTGGCTCGCCCACCCGGCCCGACGATGCCGAGCACTTGCGTGACCGGGTCGTCCATCAGCTTCTTGAACGACGGCTCCAGGTCGGACAGGGAGGCGACCGTCGTCCGCTCCCCGACCGAGAACTGGCCGGGCTGAACACCGGCGGACACGTCGAGGAACTTGGCAACCTTGATAGGCACTCCTACCCCCAGTCTGTTCGGCCGCGCGGCCGCAGTCTATTCAGCCGCGTGTCGCCGTGATCAGCCGTGGGTAGGTCGCCGGATCGATGCGCGCGTCGATCAGTCGCGGTCGATCCGAGCCACCGTCGAGCAGCCTCGACAGCTCGGATCCGGTCGTCGCCACCGCAGCGTCGAGGCCCATTGCGCGGGCGACCCCGGCGTAATCGATCGGGCCGAAGCGCACTGCGTCGTGGCCGCCCTGACCGGGCTTCTGCTTGACCTCGATCAGGCTCAGCGCGGCATCGTCGAACACGACGACCGTGACCGGCAAGCTCAAGCGAGCCACGGTCTCGAGCTCGGCGAGCGTCATGGCCAAGCCGCCATCGCCGACCAAGCACACGATCGGTCGAGCGGGTCGGGCCAAGGCGGCACCGATCGCCGCGGGCAAGGCAAAACCCATCGTCGCCAAACCGTTGGAGATCAGCAACTGCAACGGCGTCGCCGCCGGCCAGAACGGCATGATCGCCAGGAAGTGGGCACCGGCGTCGACCGTCGCGATGGCGTCGGCTGGCGCCTTCGCTGCAACGCGGCGCGCCAGCTCGAGCGGCCCGAACGTTCCGCTGCTCGTCGCCGCGAGCGTCTCGCGGGCCGCGGCGAGCGCGGCAGCACCTGAACCCGTCGGCCACGCCGACACCGACGACCCGACGACACGGTCGAGCATTGCCACGAGCGGACCGATCACTTCCACCGTGATCGGAACCAGCGTGGAGCAGGCCGGTCGCTCGCTGACCGACACGACCGGAACGTCGTACCGCCAGCGGAACGGCATCGGCTCGACTTGGTCGAGGCCAACGGCGAGCACGAGATCGCATTGCTCGATCAACGCCGACTCGATCACGCCGCTCGTGAAGAGGCCCGCCTGCTGGGGGTGGCCCTCAGCGACCACGCCGAGCGCTTGATACGTCGTCAGGATCGGGCAGCCGAGCCGCTCGAGCGTGGCCATGACACCGGATGCGGCAGCCACCGACTCGAGGCCGACGATGGCGACCGGCTTCGATGCGTTGCTCACCATGAAGGCGGCACGTTCGATCTGGCTGTCGTCGGCGGTCGGTGGGGAATCGGGAAGCACCGGCACCTCGCCGCCGCGACCGGGCGGGTCGTAGTCGAGGTGGACTGCGCCTGCCGGTCGCGCCGCGGCGAGATCGAGTGCGGCGCGCACGACGCCAGACGCGTCGGGCGTGTTGGCGAGGGCGCCACTCCACTTCGACAATGCGCCGAGCATCT
>DATBKA010000467.1:0-12570 GCA_036556105.1 Ilumatobacteraceae bacterium
AACGGCGACCAGTCACCGGTACTCCCCTCGTGTGAGCGCGATCTCGTCCACGGCGAACGTCGACGATGGTCATCTCTTGCTGCCGGCGTTCGCCGAGCCGCATGCTCATCTCGACAAAGCGTTCCTCGCCGAGCGGGTGGAGAACGTCACCGGGGATCTGCTCGGTGCGATCGAAGCGATGCGCGTGGCCCGCCCCTCGATCACGCTTGCCGACACGATCGAGCGCGCCGAACGAGCTGCGCGCCTGTTGGCCGCCAACGGCTGCACGGCGATCCGGTCACACGTCGACCTCACACTCGAAGGCGGGCTGACCTCCGTCGAGGCGTTGCTCGAGGTTCGTCGCCGTCTCGCCGGAGTCGTCGACATCCAAGTGTGCGCGCTGTGCGCTTGGCCATCCGTCGGCCCGGAGGGCGCTGCCCAGCGAGCGCTGCTCCAGGAAGCGATCGCCATGGGCGTCGACGTCGTCGGTGGCTGCCCGCACCTCGAGCCCGACCCTGCTGCCGCCAACGAGAGCTTTCTCGCCATTGCGGCCGAGGCGGGACTGCCCGTCGATCTGCACACCGACGAGACGCTCAACGCCGAGATGCTCGCCCTGGAGGATCTCGCCGAGCGCGTCGTCGCCAGCGGGTTTCCCCACCCGGTGGCCGCCAGCCACTGCGTCTCGTTGTGCCTGCAGACGACCGCTCGCCAGCAAGAGGTGGCCGAGAAGGTCGCCGCGGCCGGCATCAGCGTCATCGCCCTGCCGCACACCAATCTGTTCCTGCAGGGACGCGATTGCCCGGTGGCGATGCCGCGTGGCGTCACGGCCGTGCGGGCGCTGCGTGCCGCCGGCGTCAACGTCGCCGCCGGCGCCGACAACCTGCAGGATCCGTTCAACCCCGTCGGTCGTGGTGACCCGCTGGAGACGGCCGCATTGATGGTGATGACCGCCCACGTGCTGCCCGCGGATGCCCTGCACATGATCAGCGGCGCGGCGCGACAGGCGATGGGCCTGCCTCCGACGTGCGACCAGGTCGCGGTGGGCGCGGCCACGGTTCGAGAGGCGATCGCCTTCGGGCCACCCGATCGTGCGATCGTGCGCAACGGCGTGACATCGGAAACAGAGCGTTCACGCGATCGCCGCTGATCGGTCGAATCTGCTGTCCTACACTCCGTCGCCATGGGGACCAGTCAGGGCCGGCTTGCCGGGCGGCGTGCACTGATCACCGGCGCGGCCAGGGGCATCGGTGCCGCGATCGCCCAGACCTTCCATTCCGAAGGTGCAGAGCTCGCCCTGCTCGACGTGAACGTCGAGCGGCTGGACGCGACGGCCAAGTCGCTGGGTGCGCGGGCCTACGGCGTCGACCTGGCCGAGATCGAGGCCACCACCGCGGTTGTCGGCCGGGCGATCGACGAGCTCGGCGGGCTGGAGATCCTCGTCAACAACGCCGGCATCTTGAAGATGGCCCCGCTGTTGGAGATCGACCCGGCCGATTGGGATCTGACCTTCGCCGTCAACGTTCGGGCCATGCTCGTCACCACGCAGGTCGCCGCCAAGGCGATGATCCCCAACGGCCGCGGCACGATCATCAACATGGCCAGCATGGGCGGCAAGGCGGGCGCGCCGAACCAGGCCCACTATGCGGCCTCCAAAGCGGCTGTGATCTCGCTCACCCAGGTGGCCGCGAAGGAGCTCGGGCCCTACGGCATCACGGTCAACTGCATCTGCCCGGGGTACGTCCTCACCGAAATGGGGGCTGCCACTCGCACCGAGGCGATGGTCCGCGAGTGGTCTGCGAAGTCGCCGCTGGGTCGCCTCGCCGAGCCCTCCGACGTGGCCAACATGGCCTTGTTCCTCGCTTCCGACGAGGCCTCGTACTGCACCGGTCAGGCGATGAACGTCACTGGTGGGATGGTGATGCATTGAGCGACGCAACGACCCTTGGCGAACTCTTCGACGTTCGGCGCGGCGCGGCTACGGTTGCACAGATGGGCGACGTCGGGGCTGCTCCCGCGCTGAGTTTTGACGGGGTGTCGATGGTCTTCCCCGACGGCACCCACGCCTTGCGCGAGACCACGTTCGAGGTGCGCGCCGGCGAGTTCGTCACCGTGGTCGGTCCCTCCGGCTGCGGCAAGAGCACGCTGCTGCGGATCGCGTCTGGGCTCACACACGCGACCAGCGGCACCGTGCACGTCGAGGACCGCAACGTCGGCTACGTGTTCCAGGACCCGACGTTGCTGCAGTGGCGCACCGTGCAGAAGAACGTCGAGCTCTTCGCCGAGTTGGAGGGCGTCGACAAGGATGAGCGCGCCCGGCGCGCCGCCGAGAACATCGCCCTCGTCGGCCTCAACGGGTTCGAGACGAAGTATCCGAAGCAGCTCAGCGGTGGAATGAAGATGCGCTGCTCGCTCGCTCGTTCGCTGGTGATGGATCCGCAGATCTTCTTGTTCGACGAGCCGTTCGGTGCCCTCGACGAGATCACGCGCGAGAAGCTCAACGACGAGCTGTTGAGCCTGTTCCAGCGCAAGGGTTTCGCCTCGCTGTTCATCACCCACTCGATCTACGAAGCGGTGTTCCTGTCGACCCGCGTCTTGGTGATGTCGGCCCGGCCGGGTCAGATCGTCGGCGACTTCACCGTGCCCTTCCCGTACCCCCGCTCGCCGGACCTGCGCTTCGAGCCGGAGTTCGCCGAGCTCTCCGGCCAGGTGTCGCACGCCTTGCGAGGAGCCCACGTATGAGCCTGCAACAAGCCCCGGTGAGCGGCGGGATGACCGATGCGCTCGTCGACATCCACCCGCTCAGCCCCGACGATGCACCTCGCGGCGCCAAGAAGCACCGGCACTGGAGCGACTACGTCGCCCCGGTCATCGGCTTCGGCGGCTTCATCGGCTTCTGGTACTTCATGTCGTACTGGGGCCTCAAGCACATCTGGGACAAGCCGGGGTTCTTGATCACGTCTCCGCACCGTGTCGTCAACGAGAGCTTCGTCGACGATGTCAGCCGCAAGGCGCTGTTCAGCGGCCTGTACTGGACGGCGAGAGTGTCGGTCGAAGGTCTGATCATCGCCATCGTCGTCGGGATGGCGCTGGCCATCTTGATGTCCCAGGCGCGCTGGCTGGAGCGTTCGATCTGGCCGTATCTGGTGGCGATGCAGGCGATTCCGATCCTCGCCCTCGTCCCCATCATCGGCTCGATCTTCGGCTTCGAGATCCCGTCGCGGATCTTCGTCTGCGTGCTGATCTCGCTGTTCCCGATCGTCTCCAACACGTTGTTCGGCCTGCTGTCCGCCGACGTCGGCCAGCACGACCTGTTCACCCTGCACCACGTGTCGCGCTGGACGCGGCTCGTCAAGCTGCAGTTGCCCAACGCGATGCCGACGATCTTCACTGGCTTCCGCATCGCCGCCGGCCTGTCGGTCATCGGCGCAATCGTCGGCGAGATCTTCTTCAAACGAGGCGACAAGGGTGTCGGCATCCTCCTCGACTCGTACCGATCGCGAGCCCAGTTCCCGCAGATGTACGGGGCTCTCATCCTGGCGGCAGCCCTGGGCATCGCCGTCTTCATCGTCTTCGGATGGCTCAACAACCTCGTCGTCGGACGCTGGTACGAGTCAACCCGCAAGAGCGGCTGACCTCGTCGGCTGCAACCTCAACCAACACAGCGTGAACACTTTGACAAAGGGAGAACAGATGCAACGACGCCGTACCCGCTCGTTGATCGCCGTATCACTCGCCGGGGCTCTTGCCCTCGCCGCGTGCGGATCGGACGAGAAGACATCAGACACCGAGGCACCGGCCGCCACTCAGCCACCGGCGGCGACCGAGGCGCCATCGACCGAGGCGCCTTCGACCGAGGCGCCTTCGACCGAGGCTCCATCCACGGAAGCCCCGGCCACGACCGCCGCGGGTGGCGGGGCCAGCTTGGCGGGAATCTGCCCCGATCTGGTCAGCATCCAGACCGACTGGAACCCCGAAGCCGAGCACGGCTTCCTGTACAACCTGCTCGGCAGCGACTATGAGATCGACAAGGACAAGGTGGCCGTCAAGGGCAGCCTCACCGCCGGTGGCGTCGACACCGGCGTCGACCTCGAGATCCGCTCCGGCGGCCCGGCGATCGGGTTCCAGACCGTCACGTCGCAGTTGTACAGCGACGACAGCTTGCTGCTCGGCTACGTCTACACCGACGAGGCGATCCAGAACTCCGCCGAGTTCCCCACCGTCGCCATCGAGTCCGGGTTCGAGAAGAACCCGCAGATGATCATGTGGGATCCGGAGACGTATCCCGATGTCAAGACGATCGCCGACATCGGCACGAAGGGGATCCTCGTCCGCTACTTCGGCGGCGCGGCGTGGATGGACTACTTCACCGCCCAGGGCATCCTGTCCAAGGACAAGGTCGACGGCTCGTACGACGGCACGCCGGCGTTGTTCATCGCCGACCAGGGTGCGTCTGCGCAGCAGGGCTTCGGCTCCGCTGAGCCGTACATCTACAAGAACGAGGTCAAGGACTGGGGCAAGGACGTCGCCTACGCCTACATCAACGATGCCGGCTGGGAGAACTACGCCGAGTCGATCGCCACGAAGCCCGACAACGTCACCAAGTACGCCGACTGCTTCAAGATGCTCGTGCCGATGATCCAGCAGTCGAGCGTCGACTATCTGAACGATCCGGCCGCGGCCAACGCGATCATCCTCAAGGCCGTCGAGACGTTCAACAACGGTTGGGTCTACAGCCAGGGCGTTGCCGACTACGGCGTGCAGACGATCAAGGACGATGGTCTCGTGGCCAACGGCCCCGACTCGACGGTCGGCAACTTCGACATGGACCGCGTCAACGGTCTGATCGAGAAGGCGATCCCCGTCTACACGGCTCAGGGCCAGGCGCCGAAGGAAGGCTTGACCGCCGAAGACATCGTCACCAACGAGTTCATCGACCCCTCGATCGGTCTCTGACCCAACTCCACCCGCTGCGTTTGAGGACTGGGGCACGGTATCCGTGCCTCAGTCCTCAAACGGTCATGGCGCGGTCGAGGACGACCTGCAACAGGACGTTCGCTCCGGCCTCGACGTCTGCCGGCTCGGTGTACTCGGCGATGTTGTGAGACAGGCCGTTCACGCTCGGCACGAAGATCATCGAGGTCGGGCACACCCTGGCCAGCATCTGCGCGTCGTGCCCTGCTCCTGACGGCATGCGCCGCGTCGAGTGGCCGAGCCGTTGCGCCGTGTTCTCCACCAGGTCGATCATGTCGGAGTCGAACTCGACCGGCTCGAACCTGGCCAGGGTGCGCATCGAGATCTCGCACCCCTCGTCGGTGGCGAACGATTCACACGCCGAGAACACCGCTCGTTCCGCCTCTTCCAGCACCGTCTCGCTTGTGTTGCGCACGTCGATCGTGAAGACAACCTTCGCCGGGACGACGTTGACGAGGTTCGGCGTGACCTCCAGACGACCGACGGTGGCCACCTGCGGCGCACCGATCGAACCGGCGATCAGACGGATCTCGTGGATCGCTCGTGCAGCGACCGCCAGCGGGTCGCGGCGCAGTGGCATCGGTGTCGTGCCGGCATGAGCCGATTGGCCGGTGAGCGTGACCTCCGTCCAGGAGATGCCTTGGACGCCGGTGACCACTCCGATCGTCGTCTCCTCCTGCTCGAGCACCGGGCCTTGCTCGATGTGCAGCTCGGTGTAGGAGTAGGGAAACGTTGCCGCCGGCACCGGAGTCGGCCCGGCATAGCCGATGCGGGTCAGCTCGTCTCCGAGTCGCGCTCCGTCATCGGCAGCGCGGACGTCGAGCGCCTCCTCCACGGCCAAGCCACCGACGTAGACCAGACTGCCCATCATGTCGGGTGCGAAGCGGGCACCTTCCTCGTCGGTGAAGAAGCCGACCTGGATCGGACGCCGCGTCGTCATGTCATGCTGCGCCAGGGTCTCGACGATCTCCAACCCGGCGAGCACTCCGAGGTTGCCGTCGAAGCGACCGCCGGTGCGCACGGTGTCGATGTGCGACCCGACCATCACCGCGGCCGCCGTGGAGTCCGTACCTGACCGTGTCGCCACGACGTTGCCGATCGCGTCGATCGACACCTCCATGCCGAGATCGACCATCCACGACACGACGAGATCGCGACCCAGACGATCCTCCTCCGTCAGGGCAAGGCGGGCGCACCCACGCTCCCCATGCGGGCCGTGCACGGCACCGATCTCGCCCAGCGCCTCGAGCCGCTGCCACAGCCGGCCGCCGTCGATGCGCAACTCGTCCCAGCGGAGCTTGCCCGCCACGGTCACCGCCCGAAGTCGAACGTCGAGATCTCGCGCAGCGCTGCGCAGAACGACGACACCGACCCGGCGAACAGTTCGGCGCCGCGCTCGGCGCTGGCCGCAGTCGGATCGCCGATGATCCCATCGGGATGGAAGTCGTTGGAGAGCCATCCAAAGCTGACCCGCCCGCCGAAGCGGACGTAGGTGTTGCCGGCGAGCTTTTCGGGCACGCGGCGCACCGCTGTGCTCATGTCGCACAGCTCGGGAGCGAGGTGCAGCATCATCGACGTCTCGTCCGTGCCTCCGTGCACGCCCATCCCGAGCTCGCTGGCCGGTGAGGTGCCGCCTTGATCGACCGGCATGCCCGGGTGGGTGAGAAACGTCATCAGGCCGTGCTTCAAGCGGACCTCCCGGTTGACGACCCCGAGCAACGCGCTGTTGCCGCCGTGACCGTTGAAGAACACGAGTCGCTTGGCCGGTGTCGTGGCCACGCAGCGACCGATGTCGTCGAGCACAGCCAACAGCGTCGTCGCCGAGAGCCACACCGTGCCCGCCGACCAGGCGTGCTCGTTGGACTTGGTGAACTGCAACGTCGGGAGCAACCACACGTCGAGCTCGTCGCCAACCTCGGCGACCGCTGCCTCGGCAACGGCCGTGGCCACCACCGAGTCGGTGCTGAGCGGAAGGTGTGGCCCGTGCTGCTCGATGGCGCCCAGTGGCTGGACGATGATGCTTCGGGCGGTCAGTCGTTCGGCGACCTGGGGACCGGTGAGGTTGGGGAAGTAACGCACTGACGAGGCCACGTCGGCACGTTACCCGTCCGGTCGATCGACCAGAATGACCGGGTGACCACGAGGACCGGCGGCGGCCATGACTACGACGCCATGGTCATCGGCGCCGGTCACAACGGACTCGTCTGCGCTGCCTACCTGCAACGAGCCGGCCTGCGCACGTTGCTGGTGGAGGCACGAACCACGGTCGGCGGCACGGCGTCGAGCGAGCCGTTCGGTGGCGGCATCGTCAACATCTGCAACTGTGACCACATCACGTTTCGCACCACCCCGGTGATGGAGGAGTTGCGGCTCGCCGACTTCGGATTGCGGTACATCGACATCGAGCCGGCACAGCGCAACATGGGGTGGGACGAGCCGGGCTGGGCCACTCATCACGACATCGAGCCGACGCTCGACTCGCTGGCGCACGCCTACCCAGTAGAGGTCGAGGGCTACCGCCGCTATATCCAGGCGGCCCTGCCCGCGGCGCGCATGGTGCTCGACAACGCCAACGATCCACCGTCGATCGGCGGGATCGCCCGCAAGGTTGCCGCCCGGCGCGGCCGCGGCGCGCTGACGTTGTTGCGGTGGAGCCGGCGCAGCGCGGCCGACGTGATGCGTCAGTACTTCACGTCGCCGGCGTTGCTCGGCCCGGCGATGGTGACCGGGCCGATGGTGTGGGGTGTCTCCCCCGAACTGGCCGGCACGGGCCTCGGCGCGCTGACCTACGCGATGCGCCACGCCGGGCAAGTCGGCCGCCCCGTCGGCGGCAGCGGCATGGTGCCGGAGTCGATCCGCCGCGCCTTCGAGCACGCCGGCGGGACGCTGATGCTCAGCACCAAGGTCGCTCACCTGACGTGCGAAGGCGACGCCATCCGCGGCATGGTCTGCACCGACGGCACCGAGATCACCGCGCCGGTCGTGGTGTCGGCGTGCAACCCGCACGACACGTTTCTGGTGTGGCTCAAGGATCCTCCGCCGCAGGCGCAACCGCTCGTCGCCCGCTGGAAGGGCGTTCGCCACGATGACGGCTACGAGTCGAAGATCGACGCGATCCTCGACCGTCAACCGGCGTTGGCCACCGGCCAACCGCTGGGCACGACGACCGTGATCGCGCCGACGTTGGAGGAGATCGACCGCGGTCACGCGCTGATGACCGATGGAGCGATCCTCGAGCGCCCGGCGATGTTCGTCAACTCCCCGTCGGCGCTCGACGCATCGCTCGCTCCCGAGGGTCGTCACGTGTTCAGCCTGGAGATCCTCTACACCCCGTACGCGTTGCGCGGCGGCTGGCGCGACTCCGCCGAACCGCGACGTTGGCTGGAACTGGTCGCCACCAAGCTTGCGCCTGGGTTCCTCGACTCGGTGGTCGAATGGCGAGCGATGACTCCGGACCGATATGAGCGCGAGTTCCACTTACCGCACGGCCACGCCACCAGCTTCGCCGGCGGACCGCTCGCCGCGCTGCACAGCCGCAACCCGGAGCTGACTCGCTACGAGACCCCGATCAAAGGCCTGTACCTCACCGGTGCGGCGACGTTTCCCGGCGCCGGCGTGTGGGGAGCCAGTGGTCGCAACGCAGCCCTGCGCATCCTGGCTCGGTCGGCGTAGCCAGGGGGTTAGCTCCCCGGCACGGAGGGGTACCGTTAGAGCATGATCAACTACACCCTTCCCGACCTCGCCTACGACCCGGGTGCGTTGGAGCCACACCTCAGCGGTGCGATCGTCGAGGTGCACCATTCGAAGCATCACGCCACCTACGTGAAGGGTGCCAACACCGCCCTCGACAAGCTCGCCGATGCCCGTGCCTCGGGCAACTTCGACTCGCTCGTCGGTCTCGAAAAGTCGCTGGCGTTCAACCTCGGCGGGCACGTGCTGCACACGATGTACTGGGCCAACCTCTCCCCCGACGGTGGCGACAAGCCGGTTGGCGAACTGGCCGCGGCGATCGACGAGCAGTTCGGCTCGTTCGACGGCTTCCGTGCCCAGTTCTCGCAAGCGACCACGCTCGTGCAGGGCTCGGGGTGGGGCATCCTCTCGTGGGAACCACTCGGGCAGCGGTTGATCGTCGAGCAGCTCGAGGATCACCACGAGAACACCACTCTCGGTGCCGTCCCGCTGCTGGCGATCGACGCCTGGGAGCACGCCTACTACCTCCAGTACAAGAACGCCCGCGCCGACTACGTCGAGGCGATCTGGAACATCGTCAACTGGGCCGACGTCGCCCGCCGCTTTGCCGCGGCGCGCAGCTGATCAGGCGTCCTTGACCGACCACGTCCGTTTGGCGACCGGCTCCTTGTCGCTCCACGGAAAGTTGATCCACAGATCGGTGCGCTTCCACACGTAGTCGCACTTCACGACCGAGTGGCTCTTTTCGTAGAGCACCGCCGTGCGTACCTCGGCAACTTTTCCTTCACAGAACTGCTGCACGCTGCGCAGCGTGTGGCCGGTGTCGGCGACGTCGTCGGCGATCAGGATCCTGGCGTGGCTGACGTCGACGAAGTCCGGTGCCGGCGGGAGGATGCGCGGCACCTCCAGGCGCTCGTCGACCCCGGTGTAGAACTCGACGTTCATCGTGTAGACGTTCTTGACCGACAAGGCGTAGCCCATCGCCCCGCCGATCAGCAGCCCGCCGCGGGCGATAGCCAGGATCATGTCCGGCTCGTAGTCGTCGGCAACCATCTGGGACAGCTGTCGCGATGCTTCGCCGAACAGCTCCCAGCTCAATATCTCGCGCTCACTCGACACGCGGTCCAACCTAGTCGGAGTGGCCCGACCTGACGTCTACGGCAAGCAGATGTCTGCAGGGCGAACCGGCACACGAGTGAGATCACGGCCGGTGGCGTCGCGGATCGCGGCAACGATCGCTGGGGTCGAAGAGATCGTCGGTGGTTCGCCGACTCCCTTGGCACCGAGTGGGGCCATCGGATCTGGTTGCTCGATGAGCGTGGCGACCACCGGAGGCATGTCGAGCATCGTCGGCAGCAAGTAGTCGGTGAAGCTGCCGTTGCGCAGCCGCCCATCGGTGAAGATCAGCTCCTCCATCACCGCCAAGCCCAGACCTTGGGCGATGCCACCCTCGATCTGACCGAGGACGCTGAGCGGGTTCAGCGCCCGACCGACGTCTTGCGCGGTGGCGACCTGGACGACCTTGACCAGCCCCAATTCGGGGTCGACGTCGACGACGGCGCGGTGGGCGACGAACGCGAACGCCGTGTGGCAGTTGCCGTGACCGTTCTCGTCCAGCTCTTCGGTTGGGCGATGGTGATGCTCGAACGTCTCTTCCAGGACGAGGCCTTGACTGGCGACGCGAACCGGGATGCGCAACGTACCCATCGTGTCGACGACGTCGTGACCTTCGATCGCCAAGCGCACCGGTTCGATGTCGTGCTGCGCGCCGACGTGTTCGAAGAGGCGCTCGCGAACGAGGCGGCAGGCGCCGTCGATCGCTCCCCCGCCCATCCATGTCTGGCGGGACGCGGAGGTCGAGCCTGCCGAGCCGATGCTCGTGTCGATCGGTTCCAGCACCACGTCGTCGACACCGAGCACGCTGCGGGCGATCTGCTGGGCGAGCACCACGAATCCTTGCCCGACTTCGACCGAGGCGAACTTCAACGAGGCGACCCCATCGGCCAAGCGGCAGCGCGCCGTGGCGTAGTCGTCGAAGGCCTCGGAGTACATCAGGTTCTTCATCGCCACACCCCACCCGATTCCACGGCGAACGTGCGACGGGTCGGCGGTGAGCCCGGCACCGCCCGGCAAGTCCAGCGGATCGCCGTCACGACCACCGACGGGAGCGTCGGGCAGGGGAAGGGCGGCGACTCGGCGGATGCACTCGGCGACCGGAGCGACGTTCTCCATCACCTGGCCGGTCAACATCACGTCGCCGGTCTCCATCGCGTTGATCAGTCGAACGTCGAGCGGATCCATGCCGCAGGCAACAGCCAGCTTGTCCATCTGCGCCTCATGAGCGAAGCACGCTTGCACCACACCGAAGCCGCGCATCGCCCCACAGGGAAGGTTGTTGGTGCGCGTCGCGTAGCCGTCGATCGTCGCATTCGCGCACTTGTACGGACCCTGCAGATGTGTGATCGCATTGAGCAGCACCGCGGACGAGGTCGACGCGTACGCGCCGCCATCGAGCACGATCCGAGCCTCGATGCGCTGGACCTCACCTCGTGCCGTCGCATGGTGGCGCATCCACACCGTTGCCGGGTGGCGATGGACGTGACCGAGAAAGCTCTCCTCGCGGCTGTAGGCGATGCGCACCGGGCGGCTGGTGTGCAAGGCGAGCAGGCACGTGTGCACCTGCAGGCTGATGTCTTCCCGAGCGCCGAACGCCCCACCGACTCCGCCGAGGGTGATGCGCACCTTCTCGGGTGCCAGGTTCAAGCAGGCGGCGATCTGGCCGCGATCTTCGTGCAGCCATTGAGTGGCCACGAACAGTTCGACTCCTGCGCCACCTGGATCGGGCATCGCCAGCGCAGCCTCCAGGCCGAGGAAGGCCTGATCCTGCATGCCGAGCTGGTACGTCCCTTCGACGACCACCTCGCCGACGAGCGATTGATCGCCGGTGATGATCCGCTGGTGGCGGATCACGTTCCCATCGGGGTGGATCGGTGCGACGCTGCCGTCGATCGCCTGCTCCGGGTCGAACAATCCCGGCAGCACCTCGTAGTCGACGACGATGGCTTCCAAGGCGCGCCGGCAGGTCTCCGGGTGGTCGGCGGCCACCGCCGCCACCGGTTCGCCGATGTAGCGCACGACGTCGGTGGCGAACACCGGCTGGTCCTGGCTGATGAGCCCATACGTCGGCTTGCCGGGCACGTCGTCGGCGGTGATGACCGCGGCCACGCCATCGATCTTCCATGCCGCGGAGAGGTCGATATTACGAATTCGGGCGTACGGATGCGGCGAGCGCAGAGTTGCGCCCCACAGAAAGCCGTCGGCGGAGAGATCGCCGGCGAAGGCGAACGCGCCTTGCGCCTTGACCATGCCGTCGGGACGCGAGGGACTGTCGCCCAACCCGCCGCGCACCGTCGTGTCGCGTGTGGTCGTGCCGGCCGTGGTGCTGCTGGTCTGGCTCATGGCTCGATCGACCGCCACAGCGCCACTCGCTGCACCGCTTCGACGATGCGCCCGTAGCCGGTGCATCGGCAGATGTTGCCGGACAGCGCTTCGCGAACCTCGAGATCGCTCGGGTCGGATGTGTGCTCCAGCAACGAATGAGTCGCCATGATCAGACCCGGTGTGCAGAATCCACATTGCACCGCGCCACATTCGACGAACGCACGCTGTACGTCGCTCGGTGATCCGTGCGGAGCGATGCCTTCGATCGTGACGATCGCCTGCCCGACGGCCGAGGCGGCGAGCACGAGGCAGCTGCACACGAGCTCGCCATCGACCAGCACGCTGCACGAGCCACACTCCCCTTGCTCACAGGCGCCCTTGCTGCCCAGCAGGCCGAGCCGCTCACGCAGCACGAACAGCAAGCTCTCGCCGACCCACGCATCGGCCACGTCGTGGGTGGTGCCGTTGACGTGCAACGAGTACAGCTCG
>DATBKA010000468.1:0-2114 GCA_036556105.1 Ilumatobacteraceae bacterium
GGCACAGGTTGACCACGCAGACCCGCAAGTAGGCGCGGTGGTTCGAGATCCGCTTCCAACGCACCCACACCTCGGCGAACGCGTTCTGCACGATGTCCTCGGCGGCTGCGGTCGTGTCGACCATCGCCACGGCGAGCCGCAACGCACCGGCGTACTCGCGACGGTAGAGATCGATCGGATCTTCGACCGTCACGACCATGTCGTCGCTCGTTGCCTTCTCCTCCACGACCTCTCCCATCACCAGTAGAGAGTCACTCGCCCAGCGATTGGTGTATCCCGACATACTTGCCGCATGGCCGAGCCCATCAAGGTGTGCGTCGCAGGAGTGAGCGGATGGACGGGGAGTGTCGTGGCCCGTCATCTCCTCGAGTCGGACGAGTTCGATCTCGTTGCCGCCATCGCCCGGCGCAGTGCCGGGACCGATGTCGGCGACATGCTCGGCACGGCGCCGACTGGCTGCGTGGTGCGGGCAACGCTCGAGGAGGTACTCGACCACGGCGAGCGGGTCGACGTGCTCGTCGACTACACCGATCCGACATCGGTGAAGTCGCGAACGCTGGAGGCGCTGCAGCGCGGCGTGCGCGTCGTGATCGGAACATCTGGCCTGACCGCAGCCGACTTCGTCGAGATCGAGCAACATGCCCTCGCCAATGGCGTTGGGGTGATCGCCGCCGGCAACTTCTCGATCACTGCGGCGCTGGCGAAGCACTTCTCGTTGCTCGCCGCGCAATACCTGCCCTCATGGGAGATCGTCGACTACGCCAGTGCGACCAAGATCGACTCGCCGAGCGGCACGGTGCAGGAGCTCGCCGAGACGATGGGCGAGGTCGCCCGTTCCGAGCTGGCGGTCCCGCTGGACGAGACGCACGGGCCTCGCGAGGTGCGCGGCGCGACGATCGGAGGCGCGCAGGTGCACTCGGTCCGCCTTCCGGGGTTCGTCATCGCCTTCGAGACGATCTTCGGCCTGCCCGATGAACGGCTGACCGTTCGGCATGACGCCGGTTCGAGTGCAGAGCCGTACGCGGTCGGCACGCTGTTGGCGGTGCGCAAGGTGATGCGCACGTCGGGGCTGATCAGAGGCTTGGACCAGCTGCTGTTCGCAGGGTGATGCCGGGGCGCCCCCGGAGAGACTCGAACTCCCAACCTACGGGGTAGAAACCCGCTGCTCTATCCATTGAGCTACGGGGGCGTTCACTCAGCCTATTCGGCAGCAAGCAGATGACGGCGGAGGTAGTCGAGGGCGGTGATGACGCTCATCTGACGCATCTGGTCGCGTTGACCGGGAACGCGGAACGTGTGCGTGGCGACGGTGCCCCGATCGTCGATGCCGACGCACAGGGTTCCGACTGGCATCCCGTCTTGTTCGGTCGGCCCGGCGACACCGGTCAGCGCCAGCCCGACGTCGGCGCCCAGCACGCGGCATGCACCGATCGCCATCGCTGCTGCGGCCGTCTCGCTGACCACGGGCCCTGCCGGCACACCGAGCAGATCGAACTTCACGTCGCTGGCGTACGACACGACCCCGCCGCGCAACACCTCGCTGGCCCCGGGCACGGACGTCAGCCGTCCGGACACGAGGCCGCCGGTGACGGACTCGGCCAACGCCAACGTCAGCCCACGCCTGCGCAGCAGGTCGAGAGTGACCGACTCCATCGTCTCGTCGTCGACGCCGAACACGTGCTGACCGACGACGGCGCGCACCTCGGCATCCCACTCGTCGAGCACGTGTTGAGCGGCCTCGATCGTCGCCGCCTTCGCCGTCAGGCGGACCTTCAAACCCTCCCAGCCACTGGCCAGGAACGCCAACGTCGGGTTGCCCGTGGCATCGAGACGGGCAATCACGGCATCGAGGCGCTCGTTGAGACCGCTCTCGCTCTCACCCCACGTGCGCAACGTGCGGCTGACGATCACGCTCGTGTCGCCCGACCGCTGCCGTAGGTCTGGGATCACGGCACGGGTGACCATCTCGCGCATCTCGTTCGGCACGCCGGGCACGGCATAGATGACTTTCTCGACGCCGTCGATCGTCACCGGACAGATCAGCCCGGGCGCGGTTCCGCGCACCTGCGGGATGACCGTGGCCCCGACCGGCACCATCGCTTGGCGCAGGTTGT
>DATBKA010000469.1:0-5772 GCA_036556105.1 Ilumatobacteraceae bacterium
CTCCGCGAGGCACTGGCGTCGAAAGCGTGGAACGGGACGCGGACGCTGGAGGTGCTCCACCGCGGCTGGTACGTCGAGGGGCAAGCGGTGCGCCCCGACCACCGCATGGTCGCCCACACCGGCTTCTTGACCACCGGCCGCTTCCTGGGCTGAAACGCGAAGAAAGGGCACCGAAGGCGCCCTTTCTGCAGCGAAGCCGGTGGACCTACGGCCGCGGCGACGAGGTGGTCAGGCGTCGATGAAGATGCATTCTCCCGGGCACTCTTCGGCCGCTTCGATTACTGCGTCGGTGCGGCTGTCGGGGAAGTTGGCCATGCCCTCCGCACCCTGCGGGTTGCCCTTCGCCGCGGCGAAGATCTTGTCGCCCTCTTTGACGTAGGCCAAGCCATCGTCGAGCAGCGTGAAGACGTCCGGCGCGATCTCCTCGCACAGCCCGTCGCCAGTGCACAGATCCTGGTCGATCCAGACCTTCATGCTTCCAGTCTCCTCTGGTTCCTCGGAATCCATTCGAATGGTCGAAGGGAGGTTCGACGCATCAGACGCGGTGAGCATACAGGTCGGACACCTGGAAACACGGGTTACCGGTGGCACACGGTAGCGCCTGTCGCTGGTCGCTCCGTGGTAAGTGCGTGCCTGCAGGTACTGCGCGCGTGTAGGTTCCGACCATGGCACAGGAACCTGAAAGCTCGGAAGCTGTGTTGCAGGCGCAGGTGGTCGTCCTCGAACAGGAGATCGACCAGTTGCGTCGCCGGCTGGCCGACGCCCCCAAGCGCCAGCGCGCCCTCGAGGAGCGCCTGCTGGAGACGAAGGGTCAACTCGCCCAAGCCGTTTCACAGAACGAGAAGCTCAGCTACACCCTGCGCGAGGCGCGAGAACACATCGCCTCGTTGCGCGACGAGGTCGACAAGCTCACCCAGCCACCGTCGGCGTACGGAGTCGTCGTCGGCAAGAACGACGACGGCACTGTCGACGTGTTGACGAGCGGGCGCAAGATGCGCGTCGGTCTGCATCCCGACATCGACCACGAGGAGCTGCCACGCGGATCCGAGGTCGTGCTGAACGAGAGCTTCAACGTCGTGCAAGCCCGCCGGCCGGAGGTCACCGGCGAGGTCGTGGCGATCAAAGAGATCCTCGATGACGGGGTCCGCGCCCTCGTGATCGGGCGCGCCGACGAGGAGCGCGTGTGCGAGCTGGCCGACTCGCTGCGCGGCGTCCACCTGCGCGCCGGCGACACGATGCGCTTCGACCCGCGCACGAACATGCTGTTCGAGAAACTGCCGCGGCCGGAGGTCGAGGACCTGCTGCTCGAAGAGGTGCCCGACATCTCCTACGCCGACATCGGTGGCCTCGACACCCAGATCGAGGAGATCGCCGACGCAGTCGAGCTTCCGTTCCTGCACTCCGACCTGTTCGCCGAGCATCAGCTTCCGGCGCCCAAGGGCATCCTCCTGTACGGTCCTCCCGGGTGCGGCAAGACGCTGATCGCCAAGGCGGTCGCCAACTCGCTCGCCAAGAAGGTCGCCGACAAGACCGGTGGCGAGAAGGGTCGCAGCTACTTCATCAACATCAAGGGCCCCGAGCTGCTCAACAAGTACGTCGGTGAGACCGAACGGCAGATCCGGCTGGTGTTCCAGCGGGCACGGGAGAAGAGTGAGGAAGGCTGGCCGGTCATCGTGTTCTTCGACGAGATGGACTCGATGTTCCGCACCCGCGGCTCGGGCATCAGCAGCGACATGGAATCGACGATCGTGCCGCAGCTGCTGGCCGAGATCGACGGAGTCGAAGGTCTGCGCAACGTCATCGTCATCGGCGCGACCAACCGCGAAGATCTCATCGACCCCGCCATCCTCCGACCCGGTCGTCTCGACGTGAAGATCAAGATCGAACGGCCCAACGTCGACGCGGCGCGACAGATCTTCGCCAGGTACCTCACCGACGAGATCCCCATCGCGCCGGACGAGAGCGTGCCGACGATGATCGAAGCCACGGTCGAGGAGATGTACCGCGCCGACGAAGGCAACCAGTTCCTCGAGGTGACCTACCAGAACGGCGACAAGGAGACCCTGTACTACAAGGACTTCTCGTCCGGGGCGATGATCGAGAACATCGTCCGTCGCGCCAAGAAGCTGGCGATCAAGCGTGTCATCGCAGGCGGCACCAGAGGTGTGTCGACTCGCGACCTGATCGACTCGATCAAGCAGGAGTACAAAGAGCACGAGGACCTGCCGAACACGACCAACCCCGACGACTGGGCCAAGATCAGCGGCAAGAAGGGCGAGCGGATCGTGTTCATCCGCACCCTTGTCAAGGGTCCGGAGCAAGCATCACGCGAAGGTGGCCGAGCCATCGAGCGTGTCGCCACCGGCCAGTATCTGTAGCGGGTCGCCGAAGGCCGGTCGCACCCGAGACACCGATGGCGACCGTCCTGCAGATCAGCGACACGCACCTGCGCGCCGAGCCGCACACGCCACACCGGCGCGGCCCGCGGACGATGGACCCCGACACCTCGCTGGAGGCCACCCTCGCCGCTGTCGCCGATGTTCGCCCCGACTTGGTCGCACTGACGGGTGATCTCTCCGACGACGGCTCGGTGGCAGCGCTGCAACGGCTGCGCGATCTGATCGCCGAGGTGGGTGCTCCGATGCTGGCGTTGGCCGGCAACCACGACGACCCGGTCAACGTCAGCGAGGTGTTCGGATCCAGGCGGACGGCCGAGGTCGGCAGCTGGCGGGTGGTCGGCGTGGAAACGTTCGTCAAGCGGCGCAACCACGGCGCGGTGGACGTCGTCGCCCTGACCGCGTTGCTCGACGGGCTCGACCAGCGACCGACGCTCGTCGCCATGCATCACGGGCCTCGGTCACCGAGCACGCATCGCTGGTTTCGCCTGCTCGGGGGTGAAGCGCTGCTGGAGGCGCTGGCGCAGAGACCGCACGTTCGGGCGATCGTCAGCGGTCACCTGCACGAGGTGTTCCGCTACCACGAGAACGGGCTCGAGCTGTGCGGTGCTCCCTCGTCGTGGTACGCCATCGAGCACGTCGGCGACTCGTACGAACTGGCGCCCGACGGGCTCGTCGGAGCGCAGGTCATCACCCTCGGTGACGATGGATCATTCGCGTGCCAGCCGGTCGCTCGTTCGTTAGGGTGCTGACATGGCAATCCCAAAGGTCTGCGGGATCGAGACCGAGTACGGGATCATGGTGCGCGGCGGCGACAGCAACCCTGTCACGGCCTCGTCGCTGCTGATCAACGCCTACCTGGCCGTCAACTATCGCAAGGTCGGCTGGGACTTCGAAGACGAGCATCCCGGCCACGACGCCAGAGGCTTCGCCGTCGACGATCTGCTGGCTCCCGACATCGACACCAACCTCGTCAACTCGGTGCTCACCAACGGGGCGCGCTACTACGTCGATCACGCTCATCCGGAGATCAGCACACCGGAGTGCCTGACGGCGATGGAGGTCGTCCGCTTCGACCGAGCCGCCGAGGAGATCATCCGCGAGAGCATGACGGTCGCCGCCGCGCACCTTGCCGACGGCGGCGAGATCCTCTGCTACAAGAACAACTCCGACGGCAAGGGCAACAGCTACGGCTGCCACGAGAACTACTTGCTGGCTCGCGCCGTCCCGTTCGGTCGCATCGTCTCGCAAGTCACTCCACACTTCGTCACCCGCCAGATCTTCACCGGTTCCGGAAAGGTCGGCTGCGAAGTGCCGGGGATGTCGGCCGAAGACGTGCCGTTCCAGATCAGCCAGCGCGCCGACTTCTTCGAGGAAGAGGTCGGCTTGGAGACGACGCTGAAACGGCCGATCGTCAACACCCGCGACGAGCCACACTGTGACGCCAGCAAGTATCGCCGCCTGCACGTGATCGTCGGCGACGCCAACATGAGCGAGGTGGCGACGTTCCTCAAGGTGGGCACCACGGCGGTGGTGCTGGCGATGATCGAAGACGACGCGCTGGGCGACGACTGGTTGCTCGCCAATCCGGTGGCTGCCATCCGCCAGGTCAGTCACGACCCGTCGCTGCGGCGCACCGTGTTGCTCCGCAACGGGCGCAGGGCGACCGCATTGGAGGTGCAGTGGGGCATCCTCGAGCGGGCCCACAAGTACGAGCGGTCGCACGGCCTGACCGCGGTCGGCGACCCCGTCGGCAGCGAGGTGCTCAGTCGCTGGGAGACTGTGCTGAACGGCCTCGAAGGTGACGGCTCGGCCGTCGCCGACGTCGTCGATTGGGTCGCCAAGAAGCGACTCGTCGACGGATATGCCGAGCGCCACAGCCTCGAGGTCACCGACGCGCGCCTGAAGGCGCTCGATCTTCAGTACCACGACTTGCGCGCCGAGAAGTGCCTCGCCCGCCGGGTCGGGTTGCAGACGCTCGTCGACGCCGCCGACGTCGACGTCGCCAAGCGCGAGCCCCCGACCACCACTCGGGCCTATTTCCGTGGCCGCTGCCTGGCCAAGTGGCCGGCCGACATCGTCGCCGCCAACTGGGACAGTCTCGTGTTCGACATCGGTCGCGACCCGCTGCGCCGGGTCCCGATGATGGAACCATTGCGCGGGACGGCCGACCATGTCGCTAGCTTGATCGACGAGAGCAACACCCCTGCCGAGCTGCTCGCTCGACTGGGGGCATAGGGTTTCAGCGGAGGAGACATGGCTGAACGCACCCAGAAGCAGAAACCGGCACCAAGCCGAACCGAGGAGACCGTCGAGGAGGCACCCGCCACCGCCGCGTCGGGAGACAAGCTGAAGGCGGAGCTCGACGACTTGCTCGACGAGATCGATGGAGTGCTCGAGACCAACGCGGAAGACTTCGTCAAGTCGTACGTGCAAAAGGGTGGCCAGTAACCACCATGGCAATGCCATTCTTCACGCCGGGCGACGACCCCGGCTCGAGCTTCCCTGAACTGTTGCGCCGTACCGGACTCGTCTCGGAAGCAGTCAACGTCGGCGACACCGTGCTTCCCCACGGGACGACATGCGTGGCGATGCGCTTCGCCGACGGGGTGATCATGGCAGGTGACCGCCGGGCGACCAGCGGCAATCTGATTAGTCACCGCGGCATGGAGAAGGTCGTACAGGCCGATCATTTCAGCGGCGTCGCCATTGCCGGCGCGGCTGGTCCGGCGATGGAGATGATCAAGCTGTTCCAGCTGCAGCTCGAGCACTACGAGAAGGTCGAGGGGGCGGCGCTCAGCCTGGAAGGCAAGGCCAACCAGCTGTCGATGATGGTCCGCGGCAACCTGGCCGCGGCGATGCAAGGCATGGTGGTCGTGCCGATCTTCGCCGGCTACGACCTGCGCGGCCGCAGCGGCCGGCTGTTCACCTACGACGTCACCGGCGGGCGATACGAAGAACAGGACTACGTCGCCACCGGCTCGGGCAGCCTGCACGCCGGCACGGTCATCAAGGTCAACTTCCGCGAAGGCATGAGCACCGACGAGGCGATCGCGTTGGCGTGCAAAGGCTTGTGGGAGGCCGCCGACGCCGACTCGGCGACCGGCGCCCCCGATGCGCTGCGCGGCATCTACCCGATCGTCGCCACCATCACCGCCGAGGGCTGGCAACGGGTCAGCGACGACCGCCTCGCCACGGTCTTCGAGGAGATCGCATCGGAGGTGAGAGCCCGATGACTATGCCCTACTACGTCGCGCCCGAGCAGGTGATGAAGGACCGCGCTGACTATGCGCGCAAGGGCATCGCCCGCGGCCGGGCGATGGTGGCCGTGCGCTACGACGACGGCGTGGCTCTCGTCGCCGAGAACCCGTCGAAC
>DATBKA010000470.1:0-2642 GCA_036556105.1 Ilumatobacteraceae bacterium
AGGAGCGCCGCCGGGTTCGACACCAGTGCCCTGGCCAGGGCGATCCGCTGCCGCTGGCCGCCGCTGAGGCCGATGCCGCGCTCGCCGACGACCGTGCTCGGCCCCTCGGCGAACTCGTCGACGAAGCCGGCGTCGGCGACCGCAAGCGCGCTGCGGACCTCCTCGTCGGCGATCGGGCGACCGAGGGCGATGTTGTCGCGCACGCTGCCATCCATGAGGAACGGCTCTTGGAAGACGAGCATGCAACCGGCGGCGGGGACGGTGATCGAGCCGTGATCGGGCTCGATCAAGCCGGCGATGAGGTGCAGGAGCGTTGTCTTGCCCGCGCCGGTGGCGCCGACCACGGCGACCGTGCGCCCCGGCAGGATCGAGGCGTCGACGCCGTCGAGGACGTTGCGGCTGCCGTCGTGGCTGAACGTCACCCCGGCCAGCTCGATGCCGTTGTCGGCATGCTGACGCAACGTGCGCCGCGGGTCGGCGGCGACCGGCTCGTCGAGCAGCTCGCGGATCCGGTTCCACCCGGCGATCGAGTACGGCAACTCGGACAAGGCGAACCCGATCAGGCGCAGTGGGACCACGAGCAAAGTGAAGAGGTAGATGAAGCTGGTCAGCTCACCGATCGTCATGTCGCCGCTGCGCACTCGATAGGCCCCGGCGACGAGAAGGAAGATGTTGACGACCGTGGGAACGCCGTCGAGCAGTGCCTCGAACGTGCTCCGCAGCCGGATCGCCCCGAACCGGGCCTGGCGCAGGCGCGAAGCGATGACGGCCAACCGCTCCGTCTCCCGGCTCTCCGCCCCGAACGACTTGACGACGGTGATCCCCTCGAAGCTCTCGTGCACTGCTTCACTGAGATTGCCCAACTCCGCCTGGGCGGTGTCGTAGAACCGGTCGACGCGGCGTTGATACGTGACGTTGAGGGCGATCAGCACCGGGAACACGGCGACAGCGGCAAGACCGAGCCAGACGTCCGTGATCAGCAGCCACACCGCTGACAGCACCAACATCAGCACGACGCTGGTGGCGAACGGCAGTGGATTCAGGACCTGCGTCGCTGCTTCGGCGTCGACGCCGGCACGAGTGATGATGTCGCCGGTGCGGTGTTGTCGGTGCCACGGAACCGGCTGGGCGACAACCCGATCGACCACCTCGGCCGTGAGTGATTCGGCGACGCGCCACGAAGTGCGGGTCGCGAAGGTTCGCCGGCCGATCACTCCGGCGGCGCGCAGCACACCGACCGCGATCAGCAGACCGAGGACGGCGACCACTCGACCAGCGGCCACCGTGCCGTTCTCGAAGCGTGGCACGATCACCTTGTCGGTGACCAAACGCACGACGACCGACGAGGCCACGGTGCACGAGGCGTAGACCGCGGCACAGCCGACGGCGGTGAAGAACAACCGCTTGTGGTGCCGGAGAAGCCCGCGGAGCAGGCGATACGCCTGAGTGGCTCGGCCTGCCTCGGCCGCGACCGTGCTCTGTTCGCGCTCGTTGGCCGCCTTCACGTGCATCTGTTCTATCAGGGCGCGGCACCGGCATGCCTTCCCTTATGCGCCGCTCGGTCGACGCCGTAGCCTTGGGCCCGTGAACGACGTCCTCACCGCTGGCGTGAACGAGCCAGCCCTCGAGCCGGCACGCGCCCCGCGCCGCTGGGTCAAGGTGCTGCTGGCCGTGATCTGTGCCGGGCTGGCGGCGATGTGGGTGTATGCGTTCGTGTTCGCTTCGAAGGAAGGCGTGTACTTCGTCACCGACAAGGCGTGGCGAACCTCAGCCGAAGACATCTGTACTGCGGCGACACGCCAGCGTGAGGCACTGGTCGACACGTCGGAGGGCTACATCGAGAACCCGACTCACGAGCAGATGCTGCAGCGCGCCGACATCGTCGACAAGGCCACCGACATCCTCGATCGCATGATCAACGATCTCGCCGCGCTTCCCCTCGCCGGCGACAAGGATCAACAGCGAGTCGCCACGTTCGTGAAGTACTACCGCGTGATCATCGGCGACCGCCGCGCCTACACGGCGCGTTTGCGCAACTTTCAGCTCGAGCCGTATCGCGAGACGTTGGTCGATCGCAGTCCCGTCACCAACACCGTCACCGATTTCACGACCGGCAACGCCATCCCCCACTGCATGCCCCCGGGCGAGCTCGGCGGCGACACCTGACCCGTACCGAGTGTTTCGAGGTGCCCTGGGTGCCTTGAAACACTCGGATCAGACGGGCAGCCAGCCCTCACCCTCGACGTAGCGGCTGATGACTCGGGCGGGCGCGCCGACGGCGACGGAGTAGTCGGGCACCTCACCGACGACGACGGAGTTGGCGCCGATGGTGACGTGCCGACCGATTCGCGCACCGGGCAGGACCACCGCGCCAAACCCGATCCACGACCCGTCGCCGATCGTCACCGGTTGTTCCGGCATCGTCTGTTGCGAGATCGGCCGGGTGATGTCTTCGTAGCCATGGTTCTGGTCGGTGATGTAGACGTGATGGCCTGTCCACACGTCGTTGCCGATGTCGATCGCCAAGTGGCCGACGATCCCCGTGCCTTTTCCGATCAGGCAGCGGTCGCCGATGCGCACCACCGGATCGGTGAGGCACTGTTGGCCGGGCACCATTCCGGCCGAGAGCGTCACGTGAGCAC
>DATBKA010000471.1:0-1576 GCA_036556105.1 Ilumatobacteraceae bacterium
GCGGCGAGCCTTTGCCCCACAACAGTGGCAAGGCGCGCAGCGCGTCTTCGAGGTGCGCGTATCGGCGCTCCAACGATGGGAACTCGATCCCGGCGGCGGCGTACTCCTGAGCGAACCATCCGACGCCCAGCCCGCACATCGCCCGTCCTGCGGACAGCACGTCGAGCGTCGCCAGCTGCTTGGCCAGCGTCACCGGACTATGACGAAATGCGGGGGAGACGAGCACGCCGAGGCGCAGGCGGGAGGTGACTGCCGCCAGCCAGGCCATCGTCGTGTACGGCTCGGGAAGGTCGGCCCACGCCGGCCCGACCTGGGGGATCTGGCGAAGGTGGTCCATCATCCACAAGTGATCGACGCCGACCTCCTCCGCCGTGGTGGCGATCGAGCGCAGGTGCTCGCCGAGCTGTTCGCTCCCGCCGGACCAGTCGAAGCTGGAGACGTGCAGCCCGATCCGCAGCGACTGCGACGAAGTCGTGGGGGCCGGCGCAGCGGTCGTGCGGTCACGCTGGTTGGCACGTCGCGTTGCCAACGCCGCGGGCACGACCACGACAGGTTCTGGGGCGAGCACCTCGTCCCACATCTCGCTCTGCACGGCGTCGCGGATCGCCGGCCACCGCCTCAGCTGGTTGGCGACGACGTCGGCGGGCACCGGCGCTGGCCGGCCGAGGTTGCGCCGGCGACACTCGGCGGCGGGCGTGTCGAACACAACGGCGACGCAGGCGACGCCCGCCTGACGAGCGGTGCGCAGCCAGCGGCCGCGCTGATCGGCGTCGAGGCCGAGCGAGTCGATGACGGTCGTCAGGTGCCGGCGCAGCCGGCGACCGACGATGTCGTCGAGCACTGCGAACGCGTCGGTCGAGGCGCGCAGGTCGTGTTCGCCTTCTCCGACGACGGCGCGCAACCCATCGCTCGACACGATCTGCTCGGGCGCGAATTGAGCACGTGCCCACGTCGACTTGCCCGACGCCGCCGGCCCGACCAGAACGACGAGCGCCGGTGACAGGATGTGCAACGGCTCGGCGATCACCCCAGGCTAGGGAATATCGACGATCGCATTGGAGAACGACGCTCTGCGGTGGGCGCGTGCAGGTCGCCATCCGCACGTTCGACGGCTTCAACGAGCTCGACTCGCTGATCGCACTCGGCATCCTAAACCGGGCCGCCAAGGCCGACTGGGTTGTGTCGATCGCGTCCCCTTCAGCGACCGTCACGTCAATGAACGGAGTCGTGCTCCACTCGCAGGCGACGCTCGCCGATGCATCGTCGGCGGATGCCGTCATCGTTGGCAGCGGAGTTCGCACCCGCGACCTTGTGAACGACGCCGCGATCGTGACCTCCCTGCAGCTCGACCCGGCGAGACAGCTGATCGGCGCGCAGTGCTCAGGCGCGCTCGTGCTCGCCAAGCTCGGTCTGCTCGACAACATTCCCGCGTGCACCGACCTCACCACCAAGCCGTGGGTCGTGGAGGCCGGGATCGACGTCCTCGACCAACCGTTCTACGCCAATGGCAATGTCGCGACTGCCGGAGGATGTCTGGCCGCGCAATACCTCGCGGCATGGATGATCGCCCGTCTCG
>DATBKA010000472.1:0-2596 GCA_036556105.1 Ilumatobacteraceae bacterium
TTCGGACTGGTGCGGGCCACTCTCGCCACCGGCCTGGCGGCGGCGATGGCGCTGTCGCTCACCGACCACCTGATCGACGTGACGCCGTGGTTCGTGGTCCTCGGGGTCAGCTACCCGTTGGTCTTCGGTCTGCGCCGCGCCATCCCGTTCGTCATCGCCAACACGATCGGCATGGGGATCGCCGCGACCTCTGCGTTCGGCTTGACGTCCGGGCTGTTGCGTGTCCCCACCGTGTTGCTCGCCGGGCTGCTTGCCGGACTCGTCGCCGACGCATTGCGCGAAGCGACCGAATCGGCCGTCACCGCCAACCGCGACGCGGCTCGGGCCCGCACCAGTGAGAACTATCTCCGCACCGTCCTCGACACCGCACCGATCGGCATCCTCGTGATCGGTCGCAACCCGGACGATTCGTTCATGAACGCCCGCATCGCCGAGTTCCTCGACGCGACTCCGGTGCTGAGCAACGTCGAGGCACTGCGTGACTACCTCGATCCCGGTGACCAGCACATCTTCGAGGCGATCCAGTCGAACGTCGCTCGCGGCGAGATGGCCACCTACAACTGCCGCCTCGTGCTGCCCCATCTCGGGATCCGCAACGTGCAGATCGTCGCCGCACCGGCCATCGACGACGCGGGCGAGCACATCGGCACTGTGGTGGTCGTGCGTGACATGAACGACGAAGTCGGCAGGCGGCGCGAGTTGGAGCGCTTCCGCGCCGTTGCCGACGCGACGACCGACCTGATCGCCATCGCCTCGTTCGGCGACGGCAGCAACTATCTCAACCCCGCCGGCGAACGGTTCTTCGGCGCCAACCCGCTCAACCGCAACGACACGCTGAAGTTCATCCCCGAGGAGTATCGGGAGACGATGTTCGCGGCCATCGGCGAGGCGATCCGCGACGGCGGCACGTGGAGCGGCGAGATCGAGATGGTCGACCAGGACGGCGAGCGGCATCCGATGTCGGGCGTCGCCGTCGGCATCCGCGACGAGAACGCCAAGCTCGAGGGCTTTGCCGTGACCTACCGCGACCTCAGCGATCGCAAGCGACTCGAGGCGCGCCTCGCCCACGACGCGGGTCACGACGCGCTCACCGGCCTGCCCAACCGTCAGCAGCTGTTCCACCTGCTGACGAACACGATCGGGGATCGCGAGCGCATGGCCGTGATGTTCTGCGACCTTGACGACTTCAAGATCGTCAACGACAGCTTGGGTCACTCGGTCGGCGACCGGTTGCTGCAGGTCGTCGCCGATCGTCTGCAGAGCGCGACCCGCGGCGGCGACATCGTCGGTCGCCTTGGCGGCGACGAGTTCCTCGTCGTCTGTCGCAACATCGGCACGGATCTCGAGGTGGCGGCCATCGCCGACCGCCTGCTCGCCGCGGTGAAGGCGCCGATCAACCTCGACGGGCGAGAGCATGTCGTCTCGATGAGCGTCGGTGTGGCCTTCGGCATCGGCTCGGATCCGGCCAACGAAATCGTGCAACGCGCCGACCTCGCCATGTACGCAGCCAAGCAGGCCGGCCGTCGGCGGGTCGCCTTGTTCGACCAGACGATGCGCCGGCAGGTCGACGATCGGCTCGACATGGAGCGAGAACTGCGCGCCGCGTTCCGCGACAACCAGTTGTCGCTGAACTACCAACCCGTCGTCAACACCAGCACCCGCGAGGTGCTCGGCTTCGAGGCGCTCATCCGTTGGCAGCACCCGACGCGGGGACTGATCATGCCGGGGCAGTTCATGCCGATCATCGACTCCGGCGGATTCTCGACGCAGCTCGGCGAGTTCGTGCTCGACGAGGCGACGCGCGCCGCGTCGTTGTTGCGGCTGCGCAACCCGAACTTGAACATGTCGATCAACCTCTCCTCCGCCGAGCTCAACGACGGCAACCTCGTCGAGAACGTGGCCAAGGCGATCACCCGGGCCGGCATCGGCGCCTCCGCGTTGACGGTCGAGATCACCGAGGACATCGTGATGGCCGACATCGTCGCCGCCAAGCCGCAGCTCGACGAGTTGCATTCGCTGGGCGTGCGCATCGCCATCGACGACTTCGGCACCGGCTATTCGAACCTGGCCCTGCTGCGTCAGTTCGCCGCCGACTTCGTGAAGATCGATCGCAGCCTGATCAGCGGGCTGGACACCGAACGTGGAGGAACCGAGTTCGTCCGCCTGATCCTGTCGCTGGCTCACGAGCTCGGCTTCGCCCCGATCGCCGAGGGTGTCGAGACCGAGGCGCAGCTCGACGAGCTCAACCGGCTGGAGTGCCGCATGGCCCAGGGCTACCTGTTCGCCAAACCGATGACCCTGGCCGACGCGTTGGCGTTTGCCAGCAGCGGAACGTACGGACAGCGGGTCTGAGCCGCCGGTAGACTGCCGCGATTCACGTCGCTGAACGAACATCGTCCTGAGGTAGGCGGCATGGCAGAGGTGCAGAAGGTCAGCTGGCGAACGGTGGGCTACGCCGCGCTCGGCGCTGCTGCCATCGTCGCCGGCACCGTCAGCATCGTGCGCAGCGACGGCGTCCGCCCCGCCTCGTTGAAGTCCAATGCCTCGACGCGTTGGCTGGTCGACCAGATCAACCACCGCCTGGTGCTGGCCGACG
>DATBKA010000473.1:0-1856 GCA_036556105.1 Ilumatobacteraceae bacterium
CGAGCCACCGCCGACATCGACAGCCGTGACGTCGAGCAGGTCGACCGCCGACGAGATCAATCCACCGAACGGATTCGACACCGAGAACCCGTTCAGGTTGAGCCCGCCGAGCATGCCCGACGTGCCCTCGAAGGCGGAGGCGATCACGTGCGCATCGGACGTCGGCGTCACGATCCCGCTGAGATCGAGGTCGTACGGTGCGGCATCGGTGACATAAGCGAACGGCATCGCGATCAGCAACGAACGCAACGGCTTGGCGTCGTCGTGAGTGAGCACGACGAGCGACCACCCGCCGTACGTGTCGAGCCCGGTCTGGGTCTGCAGAGCGGTGACGCCATACGTTCCACTGCTCGTGACGACATCGGTGACATCGGCGTAGGCGACATAGGTGCGCGAATTCGGGAACTGTGACGAGTAGTCGCTGAGCAAGTCATCGGCGGTGACGACATGAGCGCCTTCGGGCGTCGTCAGCGAGACCTGGCCTCGATTGAGTGCATTGCTGACACCCGACCACACCAGCACCGCTTTGGTGACCGCGCCGGCGACCGACAGTGCGGCCTCCGACGACGCCGCCGGCAGGCAGATCGCCACACAGGTCAACACGGTGTCGCCGATCGCGGTCACCGAGCCTTTGTCGAATCTCTGGGCGATCAACCCGGCAACGGTTTGGGTGGCAACCGGAAGCGGGAGGGACTGCACGTCGGCACCCGGCGGGTTGGTGACGGTCGGCGACAGGGTGATCGGCGCAGTCACGTTGGCGGCGACGTCGAGCGTGAGCACGGCGTTGGTCGATGCACCGCTGGCCAAAGAGGCGATCGTGCACGTGGCCGCGATCGTGCACACCCAACCGGGGTTGTCGACCGACGCCAACTGCACGCCGCTGGGCAACGGGACGGCGACGACGAGATCGGAGAACGGCGCGCCGGAGACCGACGGCAGAACAGACGCTGACACCGTGAGGCCGATGCGCACTTGCCCGCCGAGCAAGGCGACACCGATCTGTACGGACGAGAGCGTCAACCGGGCAGCAACGGCCGGGGGACTCGTGGTCGACGTGGTCGTCGCCGAGTCCGCCGCCGGCGCTGTGGTCGACGGAGCGGCGGGGGTGGACGTGGCCGTGTTCGCGCCCGGAATGAGGGGAACGCGATTGACGGACGTCAGATCGGCGGTGGTGGGAACACCCGTCGTTTCGGCAGGCACGGTCGTCACCACGACGGTCGTTCCAGGGGCGGTGGTCTCGGGCGTCTCGCCGAAGACCGTCGAGTCGACGACGGTCGTGACGGCGGCACGCGTCGACGGCGGCGCGGCAGCGGCGGTGGGATCGGTGCCGCTGGTCGACACAACCGCGGCGGTCATCACGCCGGCCACGACAGCCGCAGCGGCGGCACTGCTGGCCGCGCCCGCTTGCTGCAGCCGGGACAGGCGCCCGAACCAGGCGACGACACCTTTGGTGCCGGCCTGCGACAAGTACGCCGCAGCCGGTACTCCGGCGATCGCCGGGAGCAGCGCGGTGCGCAACATCCCGTTGGTGTCCTGCAGTTCGGCAACCAGTTCGCGGCACACCTCGCACGTGAGCAAGTGCTCGTCGACAGCTCGCCGATCGCGATCGGACAGCCCGTTGCGGACGTACGCCGCCAGGCTCGGAACGCACTCCGCGCAGCCCGCCTCGTGCGGCGTCTGCAGATGGGCCTGCAGGTACGCCTGGCGCAACCCCTCGCGCGCCCGGTACGCCAGTGCGGCAACGGCATTCGGCTCCAGACCGATCAGCGGGGCGACCTCCTTCGGGGCCCGCCCTTCGACCTCGGTGTGCCATAGCACGAGCTGCCATCGCTCCGGCAAGGTGGCGAACGCGGCAG
>DATBKA010000474.1:0-2678 GCA_036556105.1 Ilumatobacteraceae bacterium
GCCCTTCGTCCGTGGTGCGGAACAGCTTGTTGCCAGCCGCGTAGAGCACGTTGCTGTCGTGGGGCGAGAACACGATGGGATAGGTCCACTGGAAGCGGACGTCCGCGGTGTTGCCGTCGTGGTAGTCCTCGGGCCACACGCTGACGAGCTGGATCTGGTTGGTCGTGTGGTCGTACCGCTGCAGGGCGTCCCCGCCGCCGGGAGAGCTCCCGATCGCGCCGACGTAGACGATGTTCGGATCGCCTGGCTTGGGCGCCACGTAGCCGCTCTCCGCCGTGCCGGGCGGGTAGCAGTTGGCCCAGGTGATGGCACCGAGACCGGTGCTGCTCGGCACGGCAATGCTGGAGTTGTCCTGCTGCGAGCCGTAGACCATGTACGGAAACTGGTCGTCGGTGGCCACGTGGTAGAACTGCGCGGTCGGCTGGTTGTAGATGCTCGACCACGAGTCGCCGGCGTTGAACGACACCCACGCACCACCGTCATCGGCGCCGATCATGCGATCGGGGTTGCTCGGGTCGATCCACAGCGCATGGTTGTCGCCGTGCGGCGTGTGGAACTCGGTGAAGTTCTGGCCACCGTCGACCGAACGCCAGGCCTTCATGTTCATCACGAACACCTCGTCGGCGTCGGTGGGATGGGCGATGACGTGTTGGTAGTACCAGGGCCGCCACCCGAGGTCGGGCTTCGACGACACCTTTTCCCACGTGTCACCGAAGTCGTCGGTGCGGTACAGGCCGCGCTTGCGCCCTTCGGCCTCGACGATCGCGAAAACGCGGCCGTCGCGCGCCGGCGACACCGAAACGCCGATCTTGCCGAGGATGCCATCAGGCATGCCGCGGTGATGGCTGATGTTCTCCCACGTGTCGCCGCCATCGCGCGACCGCCACAGCCCGCTGTCGGGCCCACCACTGTTGATCGACCAGAAGTTACGGCGCGTCTGCCAGATCGTGGCGAAGATCATCCGCGGGTTGTTCGGATCGAGTGAGACGTCGACCGCACCGGCCCCGTCGCTGACGTGCAGGACCAGTTCCCACGTCTCGCCACCGTCGCGCGACCGGTACAGGCCGCGCTCGGGGTTGTCCTTCGCTGAGTGGCCGAGCGCGGCAACGTACACCGTGTCGGGATCGTCCGGGTGGACGCGGATCTCACCGATGTGGCGCGACTCGGGGAGGCCGACGTGGCGCCACGTCAGCCCGGCGTCGGTCGACTTGTACACGCCGTCGCCGTGGGTCACATCGATGCGGATCGTCGACTCGCCGGTGCCGGCGTAGATCACGTTGCCGTCCGAGGGAGCAACCGCCAGCGCGCCGATCGACGCCGTGGTCAGAAAGCCGTCGGTGACGCACTCCCAGAACTGTCCGCAGTCGTTGCTCTTCCAGACGCCACCAGCGACGGCGCCGAAGTAGAAGACGGCCTGCCGCTTCGGGTCGGCGGCGACGGCCACGACCCTCCCGCCGCGGGTAGGTCCGATGCATCGGTAGCGGATCTGGCTGAGGAACTTCGGGTCGACAGTGGCCACGGCTGCATCCTGTCACCGCGGCGCGGTCCCGCGACACCGTGCCTGTCCGCGCCCGCACCTAGGCTCCGGGCATGAGTCGATTGCGCACTGCCAGCCTTCCCGTCAGGTTCTGGTTCGAAGCCGTCACGGCCGCTGTCGGGCTGGCGCTTTTCGTCCTGACCCTGTTCACCCGGGAGTGGTTCGAGGTGCTCACGGGACTCGACCCCGACGGTGGGAACGGCTCACTGGAGGTTCTCCTCGCCGTTGGTCTACTGGCCGTTTCTGCGATCTCGACGTTCGCCGCTCACCGCGTGTACCGACGCGCCATCGTCGCTGCCTGATCGACGGGCGTTTGAAGCCGGCCAGCACGGGTCCCGACTTCACGGCACGCAATAGGTGAACCACCGCCACGCACCGTCGAGCAGGACGAGATGCACCTGCGAAGGAGTCGTCGCACCCTCCCGCGTCACTTGAACATCGAACGTGACCGCGTCGTCGATGCGGATCGTTGTGCCATCGGGCTGTGGCCAGTCCCACGGACCCCGCGGACCCTCGCTCACCAGTTGAACGTTGAACGTCGCATCGTCGGGTGCCGGGACCGTTTGGTTACAGGCGTCCTGGCCGAACGTTTCGATCACCTTCGGGTGCAGGCGTGAGATCGCGAACGAGCCATCTCCGGTCGACAGGCTTTCGCTCAGTTGCCGGAGAAACTCGTCAACCGGCTCGGCCTCGGGGGCGGCAGTCGAGGGAGGCACAGTCGGGGCACCGTCGCGAGAGAGGGCGGGCAATGTCATCACGTTGTCGACCGCGATCGGCGGATAATCGAACGTGCCCACGTCATTGGTGAGTGAGATCGTGACTCTGCCGTCGGGAGGGAGCACCGCGTCGGGTATCAACGCGTACAGCACGTCGTCGGTGACGACGACGATCGGGGACGCGTTGCCACTGGTCTCGAACGTCTTGCCGCCGGGGTCGATCGTGATCGACGACTGCCCCGGCCCGAGGTCGATGGTGTACTGATTCTCGGCAATCGCATTGGCGAGGATCGTGATGGCCAGATAACCGCCGGCCTCGGCGCGCGGGGCGTTCGGGAGACAGAGGGCAAATCCGAGCGGACCCTGACCACAGGGGAAGAGGCCATCCATCGCCCAGATCGGCATCGTCGAGAACTGCCCGTAGT
>DATBKA010000475.1:0-3071 GCA_036556105.1 Ilumatobacteraceae bacterium
TGAGATCGAGTTCAACGTCCGCGCCTTCATCGTGCGCGTCACACCCGACAGAATCGCGGCGATGGATCAGATCGCCGCGTTCGTCGGAGTGGAGCGGTCGTTCGTCGAGGAGTCTCCGTTCGCGCTGATCGGCACGCCCGCACAACTCGTCGACGATCTGCTACGCCGCCGTGAGCGATGGGGGTTCAGCGACGTGATCGTCGGCGCCGACGATGTCGGGCCGTTCGCGCCCGTGGTCGCCGAGCTCGCCGGTCGCTGACGCTCTGGCTCTGGCGACCAGCCCCAGCCCGCCGAGGCCGGGCAACTTGTCGATACGCCGGTCGATGCGGGCCACCATCTCCGCACCGTCATCGCCGCCGAAGAGGAACGTGATCAGATGGCGCACTTCCGACTCGGGCATCACGTCGCTGCCGACCGGCGCCCAGAAGCGAGTCAGCGCCTGGCGAGCGATCCATTGGGCACGCCGGCTGGCGGCCAGTCGCTGCGTCGACTGGGCGACGTAGAAGTCGATGTGCCGTCCCTCCTGGCGCATGATCCGGCGCAGCATCTCGCTGAGCACGGGATGATCGCACTTCGTCGCCAACCGCGCGTACGCGGCTTGCGTCGTCCACTCGTTGATCGCTCCCCACGTCATGTGCACCGCCGTCATCGGCGGACCGACGAGGATCGAGGCCAGCCCGTGGCCGAATGGCTTCACCGCTTCGGTCGCACGCCGTCGCCGGCGCAGCTCCTTCACCCGCGGCGCCCCGGCCAGCTCGCCGTGGGCGCGCAGGACCTCGGCGATCGCCGCGCCGTGCCAATACTCCTCGAAGCTCCAGAAGGTGAGGAACGTCGTGATCTCGGGATCGCGATGGGCCGACGTGACCAGCAGGTCGCGCAGGTAGCAGACGGTGTGCAGCTCGATGTCGTGCATGTAGCGCAGACAGCGCAACACGTCGCCGTCGAGTGGTTGGCTACGGAACGCGTTGGCGAGATCGAGGTCGCGCACATCGATGGGCGCGACCAACTGCGTGTACCGGTCGATCGTGAGCTGCATGCCTTACGTTCGACGCAAGGCGGCAACTTGGATTGGTCAGACGACCGTGACCTTCAAGGCCTCGTCGCCTTTGCGACCCTGGCCGATTTCGAACTCCACCGTCTGGCCCTCTTCGAGCGAGCGGTATCCGGAGCCTTCGATGTTCGAGAAGTGCACGAACACGTCGGCACCGCCCTCTCGTGAGATGAAGCCGTAGCCCTTCTGAGCGTTGAAGAACTTCACGGTGCCGGTTGCCATTGCCTGTACTCCAAATTGCAGTGTGGTCCAACGAGTGTTGGACGCTGGCCCGTAACGCTAGCTGGTGCGAATGCCATCCCGTGACAACCTTTGAGAATCATGACGATTCGGCTGCGCTCGGTGTCCATCGAGCACCCGCAAAGGGGCCGGCGCCCGACGCGCGATACTGAGTCGATGATCCGGCTGGGACGGGCCGCTCTCCTTGGGTTGGCTTTCACGGCCGTCAGCGCGATGTCGCTCGTGTCGCTGACGTGGGACGTCGCTCACGCCGACGTCAGCAAGGCTGTCGACGACGATCCGACCAACCAGCTGTGGGACTGTGCGACCCGGCACGTGCCGATGGGTGTCGCCGGCGAGGACGTGCTGCGCTGCCTCACGTTCGAGTTCGACGCGCCCGACGACGTGCGCAGCGCAGTGCTCTACCTCGACATCTCCGCGCCGACCAACAGCCTGCAAGACACGGACTCGCTTGTCGTCGCCGTCGACCAGCCATTCGATGACTGCGCCTGGGCGCAAGGGGCGATGCCGGGGTGCGTGATCGTGCACGGCGGATTTCACGGCGGCGAGCGCAGCCTGGTCGTCGACCTACTGAACCTGGCGTGCGATCCTGCTGCGACGCCGACAGACCAAGCACGGCAAGACGCGGTGCGGCGCGCCGTCGAATCCGGCCGGTTGCAAGTGATGCTCCAGGACGACACCTCGGTCGTCGGCGGCTGGCTCGACATCAACGGCGACACCGCACCGACGTGCGGCACGTCGACCGACCCGGTGCCTGCCGAGTTGCTGCGAGCCGCGACCACTGCCGCGGCAGACGACGACGGGCCAGGCACCACACCGATCGTGGCCGCGATCGCGGGCGTCGCCGCGATCGCGACGGTCGGCGCCGCCGGTGCCCACCGCACCCGAGCCCGCCGGATGGCGCGGCGGATCGAGGTGCGACACATCGCCGCAACGCCGACGGTGGAGCTGGACGACCACAGCGATCCGAGCGGTCCGCCGACCGTGGCGATCGGGTTGAGTGGATGGCGTGACGACGTCGGAACGCAGACGTTGCTCGAAGGAGGACGATGAACCTGCCACCTCCATCTTTGGATGCCGCTGTCGGACGTCCCGCAGGGCAGCTGGCGCCGCCGGCCAACGTCTCTCCTCCGTTGACGGCGATGTCGTTGCTGTTCGATTCGGAGCAGCAGGCCGACACTGCGCTGCAAAACGAGGCGGCATCGAGTGCTGCCGGTGCTCTCGGCAAGCTCTCCAAGGTGACGCGCAAGGTGGCCGAGCGCGAGGTCCGCAAGGCGATCCTCGATCTGCTCGACATCGACCTGCTCGGCGTCGTGCAGCGCGGCTGGGCGCGCCACGACGCGCTTGTCGCCGCCGGGCACCGGACCGCAGGCGGCGGCCGCGAGGTGGTCTCGCTTGCCGATCACACCGTCTCCTCCACGCACACCCCACACGTCAAGTTGTCGATGGACGGTGTCGACCTCGGCACGATCACGATCACGGTGGTCATGTCGCTGAAGATGATCGGCCTGACCGGTGTCGTCGAACGCGGTCAGCTCGTCGCCGTCGAGACCGGATCGGTCGCCGCGACCGCAAAGCTCTCCGTCGAGGACGTGCCGATCACGACTCGATCGCAGACGCTCGACGCCGTCTTCGCGCTGCACCTCACCAAACCGATGTCGCTCGTGGCCGCGCCAGCGACGCTGCCTCCGCCGACCGGGGGCTAGACAGGATCCGAAGCGGCGCTGGCGAACTGGGCGTTGTACAGGTTGTAGTACGCGCCGCCGGCGGCGAGCAGTTG
>DATBKA010000476.1:0-2582 GCA_036556105.1 Ilumatobacteraceae bacterium
CAGGCCCAGTACGCGGACGACGGACGTTCCCCGGCACGCAGGACCGCCAGGCCGGCGGTCGCCAGCGGCAGCAGACCGTTGACCACCGAACCGTGGAGGCTCGCCGTGTGCCGCAGTGCGTAGGCGATCAGGATCGGGAACCCGAAGATCACCCCGGCGACGACGGCGGCGAGGCGGACGACCTGTTTGCGCGTCGGTCGTTTCGGCTTGGCGACAGCGATGACGATCATCGCGAACACGCTGGCAACCGCGGCCCGGCCAACCGCGGCCACGACCGGATCGAGTCCGCGCACGGCGATCTTCGTCAGTGGAATGCTGAAGCTGAACGCCAGCACGCCGAGTCCCGCCAGCACCAAGCCCATTGCCCGAGAGGGTCTCGATCGGCGCGGCTCAGGACGTGGTGGATATCGGTGACCGGCCTTCGATGACGAGCGCGACCGACAACAGCACGGCGAGGATCACGCCCGTGACGAGCACCGGCTCCGGCGCCCACGACGCGGCGACGATCAGCGCAGCTGCGATCGGCGTGGCCGAAGGGTGCAGATGGGTCGACTTGTGCCGGCGATGGATCAGCCACACGGTCACGAGGTAGACGGCGACGGGAATCGTGATCGCCGCGGCGGCGCGGCGATCACTGAGCGGCGTGCTGCCGGTGGCCTGGTCCACTGCCAAGGCCAATCCGGCTCCGGTCGCGGCGATCGAGGCGAAGACGAAGTAGTGACCGTACCCCCACGCGAACGCCCCGCTGAGCCGCGTGCTGAACACGGCGCGCAGCGCTTCGGTGGCCCGCTCGCGGGGCATGGCGAAGTAGATCCACCACATCGCGAAGACGATCAGCAGTCCGCCGATCACGACGGTGACGACGTCGCCGATGTGCACGTCGTTGTCGATTGCCCGTTGCACGCCGATCGTTGCCGCGAGCACCGACTCGCCGAGGACGATGATCGTGAACAACCCGTACCGCTCGGCGACGTGATGTGGATGCCACGTTGTGCGCCCGGCCGCCTCGGCCCACACCGGGATCGACAACTCGACAAGGCCGAGCACGCCGAAGGCGATCCACCCGGCCGCACCGTCGAGTGCCAGGCGCGCCACCCACCCGACCTGGACGGCGGCGATTCCCACCGCGTAACGGAGCGCACATGTGCGGCGCGGCAGGTCGTTGAGCGCGGCGCGGACCCACTGGCTGACCATGGCCAAGCGCATGACGACGTAGCCGACAGTCGCGACACCGAAGTCGCTGTGCTCGAAGGCGCGCGGGATCCCCGCCGCCAGGATCAGCACGCCGGCCATCTGCACGAAGACCATCAGTCGGTAGAGCACGTCGTCGTTGTCGTACGCCGAGGCGAACCAGGTGAAGTTCATCCACGCCCACCAGATCGCGAAGAAGGCCATCGGGAACACCGCCACGGCGCGCGCGCCGTGCCCGCCGACGAGCCCTTCGTGAAGTGCCGCCGCGGCCTGGGCGACGGCAACGACGAACGTGAGGTCGAAGAACAGTTCCAGCGGAGTGGAGACGCGATGGTCGTCTTGGGTGTCGCGCCCGAGCATCGGCATGCGCAGCATCGGACCAGTATCCATCAACCGGTCGTTGGTGCCGGCCTGGATCAGCGAACACTTGTTCGATTATGATCTGTGGCGTGCCTGCCGGTGCGACGATCCTGCACGCCGATCTCGACGCGTTCTACGCCTCGGTCGAGCAGATGCTCGAGCCGTCGTTGCGTGGGCGGCCAATCGCTGTCGGCGGTGGCGTCGTGCTGGCCGCGTCGTACGAGGCGAAGCGCTTCGGCGTCACCGGTGGCATGTCGGGGTGGCGTGCCAAGCAGCTCTGCCCCGATCTCCTCTTCGTCGGCGGCCACTTCTCCGAGTACCAGCGGCTCGGTGACGAGGTGATGGCCATCCTCGACGATTTCACGCCGTTCGTGCAGCGGATCTCGATCGACGAGGCCTTCCTCGACGTCACCGGGTCGACGCACCTGTTCGGACCACCCGAGGTGATCGGCGCCCGCATCCGCGAACGGGTGCGCGGCGAGCTCGATCTGCCGATCTCGGTCGGGGCGGCGCGCACCAAGCACCTCGCCAAGATCGCCTCGCAGGTCGCCAAGCCCGACGGCCTGGTCGTCGTCCACCCTGCCGACGAGCGCAGGTTCCTCGACCCCTTGTCGGTCCGGCTGATGTGGGGCGTCGGCCCGGTCACCGAACAGCGCCTGGCCGAGCGCGGCATCCGCACGATCGGCGAACTGGCCAGGTCGTCCGACGGCGAGTTGCGGGCGCTGCTCGGCAACGCGATCGGGGCGAAGATCGGTGCGTTCGCCGTCAACGACGACAAGCGACGCGTCGCTCCCAACCCGCGCGCCGGCTCCGTCGGCGCCCAATCGGCCTTCGGCCGCCGTGATGCCGACCCGGAGATGATCCGCGCCGTACTCGCCCATCTTGCCGACCGCGTCGCCGGGCGGCTGCGCGCCAAACGACGTGCCGGTCGCACCGTCACGGTGAGGGTCCGCTTCGTGGGCATGCGCTCGGTGACGCGCTCGTTCACTGGTCGCTATGCGCTGTCCACCACGTTGACGCTCACCGAGGTT
>DATBKA010000477.1:0-2600 GCA_036556105.1 Ilumatobacteraceae bacterium
GCGTGATCGAAGAGCGCCTGGCACGCCGCCGGGTGAGCGAAGTTGAGGATCCCGGGAACGCCTTCGAGGATTGCCGAAGCGTCTACCGCCAACGACTCGGCCACCTCAGGCGGGAACGCGGTATCGTAGAACACCCAGTCCGTCGTGAAGGTCGCGCCGGCGTCGAGCAACGGCTGCAGCAGCCCGATTTGGCTGGCGATGTTCACTCCCCACGGTGTGTACATCTCCCCACGGACCCGGTCGGGAAACGTCTGCGTGCGTTCCAGCACGGTGACGTCGAGGCCACCCGCAGCCAGCAGGCTGGCCAACCCCGATCCGCCGATGCCTCCACCGACGATGACGATGTCGCGGTCGCTGTGATCCATCTTGAGTTCCCCTTTGGCTTGTCTCGACGGGTCATTCGCCGCACCGTGCTCCTCGGATCACTGCGTTTGGCGACCGCCCACCCGTCTCCGTAGCCAGAGTCGCCAAACGCCGCGGGTGGCGTGGGCGATTAGGTTGAGCCGGCGATGGATGCGGCGGCGTTCTTGGCAGATCTCGAGGCGAAGCCGGCGACGTTGCTGGCCGCGCTCGACGAGACATGGCAGTGGCCGGATGTCGGCCATGGTCCGATTGTGCTGACGGGGATGGGCTCGTCGTGGTTCGCCGCCGATGTCGCGGCACGACGGTTGCGCCGTGCCGGCGCGATCGCCGTTGCCGAACTGGCCTCGGTCGAGGCGACGCTCCCGCCAGCGGCGGAAATCACGCTGGTCGCGATCAGCGCCTCGGGTCGAAGTGCGGAAACGCTCGCCTTGCTCGAACAGCACGCCGGCACGAGTCGCACCATCGCCTTGACCAACACTGCGGCTGCCGCGCCGTCTGCCGATCATGTCGTGTTGATGCACGCTGGTGAAGAGCTCGGCGGAGTCGCCTGCCGCTCGTACGTGCACACGTTGGTCGCGCTGCTGCACCTCGAGCAACAGATCACAGGCGTCGACCTGCGTCTGGGGGAGCGGGTGCGGCGCAGCGCGGCCGCGATCGCCTACCTGCTCGATCGTCACGATGGGTGGCTGCCGGCGGTGATGGAAGCGGTCGACGGAACGGAAGGCCTGTGGCTGCTTGCGCCGGCGGAGCGCATCGGCTCGGCGCTGCAAGGCGCGCTGATGGTGCGCGAAGGCCCGCGGCGCGCGGCCGACGGCTGCGAGACCGGCGACTGGAACCACGTCGACGTGTACCTCACGAAGAGCCTCGATTACCGATCCGTCGTGTTCGCTGGATCGCGCTTCGACGGCGAGGCGCTGCGGTGGATGAGCGAGCGCGGCAGCCACGTGGTGATGGTTGGTGCCGATGCTCCGGCGGCGACGGCCACGGTGCGCTACCCAGGTGAGGACGATCCGATCGTGGCTCTGTTGACCGAGGTGATCGTGCCTGAGTTGCTCGCCGCCAACTGGTGGCTGGCGTCGGCGCGATGACGACCAGCGCTGGGTCACGTTGCCAATGAGCTAGGAATCGGGGTCGTTCGACGGTAATGATCGGGATGTGCTCGGCACGTACGACTATCCGACGAGTCATCGCCTGTTCGAGCTCGGATGTGTCGCCGCGTTCATCGGCTTCGCGAGCGCGCTCGTGCGGCGTGTCGTCGTCGAGACCTCCGATCGCCTGTCGCTGCCGATCATCATGCTCGTCGTCGTCGTGTTGCTCGCTGCCTACGCAGTCGCTGACCTCGCCTCGGGGGTCGTCCACTTCCTCCTCGACAACTTCGGCTCGCCGGACACACCGGTGATCGGGCAGAAGTTCGTCAAACCGTTCCGCGACCACCACGTCGATCCGATGGCGATGACACAGGGCGACTTCGTCGCCGTCAACGGCGACAACGTGTTCGTGTGCCTGCCGGTGATCGTCCCCGCGTTCTTCTTCCTCGACACAACTCGTCATCCGTATGCGGGCGTGTTCATCGTCGGTCTCGTCGCCGGTGTGATCATGACCAACCAGTTGCACAAGTGGGCGCACATGCCGTCGGTTCCGCGGTTGGTGGCGGCGGCGCAACGGCGCGGGGTCGTGCTGTCCAAGCACCATCACTCCGTCCACCACTCTGGTCAGTACGACCGCAACTACTGCATCACGTGGGGACGGCTCGACAGCGTGCTGAACCGGCTAGTCGTGCGCAAGCGGTAGACGCACGCTCGCGTCGAGGCCTCCGCCGACGCGGTTGGCCAAGGCAACCTGCCCGCCGCTGGCCTCTGCAAGCTGGCGGACGATGGCCAGGCCGAGCCCGGAGCCGTCGTGGGTCGCCGTCGTCGCTCGCCAGAAGCGGTCGAAGGCGTGCTGCAACTGGTCGGCGGGCATGCCCGGTCCGCGGTCGGTGACGTGCACGCAGGCCCAACCGTCCTCGATCGCCGCCGACAGCGTGATGGTGTTGCCGGCGGCGCCGGCGTTGAGCGCGTTGTCGATGTAGTTGTCGACGATCTGCTCGAGAGCACCGGGCACGGCGCGGGCGGTGATCTCTTCGATCACGGCAGTGGTGACCGTGATGCCGCGCTCCTCGGCCAACGGCTCCCAGATCGCGGCGCGCTCTTCGAGCACTGCGGCAACGTCGATGAGATCGGTCTCCACATCGCCTT
>DATBKA010000478.1:0-1629 GCA_036556105.1 Ilumatobacteraceae bacterium
GTCCTGCGATTCGTGGACGGTCGCGTCACCTTTGTACGTGACGGCTTGACTGACGCCGATGTCGGTGCCGCGACTGCTCACGGCGATCGCCACCCGCGGCCGGGCCTCGATCGCCGCGACTCGCTTGCGTCGCCGCGTGCACGTCAGCCAGAACCGGCCGTCGTGCAGGAGGTAGTTCATGATCACGCCGACCGGGTCGCCGTCGGACGTCGTCCACATGAACGTGCACTCCGTTTGGGCATCGTGTAAGGCCTGCTCGCGCTCGTCGTCGAGTGCGAACACCGACACGTCTTCGTAGGAATCGACGTACTCGCCGGTGGTGTCGGGATCGGTCATCAGACCTCCTTGGGTCGGATCTGTTCGAGCAACGTCACCGACGAGGCGTCCACCGGATCGGAAGGTGAACCAGCCCGTGCAACACGAAGGAGTCGTTGCGTTGCGGGTCGCCGGCCAGCTCGATGTCGTCCATCCGCGCGAGCACCTGCTCGAAGACCACCCGGGTCTCGAGACGAGCCAACGGCGCCCCGATGCAGTGGTGGATGCCCCATCCGAAGGCGACGTGGTGTCCGATCTCGCTCGACTCACGGTCGATCGCGAACGTGTCGGGGGAGTCGAAGTGAGCCGAGTCGCGGTTGGCGGAGGCGAACAGCAGTTGCACTTTGGTGCCAACCGGGATCGTCTGGTCGTGGATCGTCGCTTTCGACGCGTTCGTGCGGAACAGGCCCTGCACGGGCGAGTCGAAGCGCAACGCCTCTTCGATCGCTGCGGGAAGGAGTGCCGGCTCGGCGCGGAGTCGAGCCATCAGGTCGGGTCGTTCGAGGAGCCGATACAGCATCATGCCGAGCAGGCTGGTCGTGGTCTCGTGTCCGGCGACGAGCAGTTGGTAGCCGAGGTGGCGCATCTCGCGCTGGTCGATCGTGCCCTCCTCGATGGCCACGGCGAGGAGGCTGAGCACGTCGTTCGGGGTCGGCTGCTCGGCTCTGCGCAGCGAGCGCCGGTGCTCGACGCCCGCCTCGACATGGTCTTCGAGCATCCGCTTTGCGTCGTGGTAGCGCTCCACGTCGCCTCCGGTCAGGGCTTGCACCGCATCCGCGCTCAACCGTCCGAACGACTCACGATCCTCGCCGTCGACGCCGAGCAACTCGGCGATCGCAAGCGCCGGCAGGGGAGCGGCGAGCAGCTCGACGAAGTCGCCTTCTCCGTCAGCGATGAAGCTGTCGATCAGCTCGTCGGTGACGGCCCGGAGCCGTGGTTCGAGGCGGGCGATGGCCGTCGGAAGGAACGCTGGCCGCAAGAGGCGGCGGTGACGACCGTGGTCCGGTTCGTCGGCGGTGCCGAGCACGCCGTTGTCCTGATAGAAGACGCCGGGACCGTCGCCGTTGCGCCAGACATCGGGCTGGCGCAGCAGTCCGACGATGTCGTCGAACCGGCTCAGAACGTAGAACGACGGATCGTGCTCGGCCTCGAAGTGCAGCGGGCAGCGCTCACGCAGGTGGACGTAGTTGTCGGTCGGCTCGAAATCGCGTGAGTGCTCGGCGTGGCGATAGTCCAGCGTCACGGCCCGTCCCCTTCCGCCGACCAGAACGCACTTGTGGCAACTCCGTCCGGGCCTTTCACGGGATCGCATGC
>DATBKA010000479.1:0-2208 GCA_036556105.1 Ilumatobacteraceae bacterium
GGCTCGCTCGGATGGGCCGAAAGAGCAGGCGCAAGAAGCGTTCACTCATTCGGCATCGGCGACGAGGTCGGCGGTGGTGCGCAGCACGGTGCTGCTCAGAGCGAGCTGAGTCTCCGTCCGGTTGACGTCGGCCGACGAGACGACTCGCTGCAGGATGAGGTGCAGGTGATCGTTGGAACGAGCGACGATCCGAACCAGCAAGTCACCCGAGCCGGTCACGGTATGGATCTCCATGATCTCCGGGATCGTGCGCAGATGGGCGACGACGCGGTCGTGCGACCCCTGGGAGATGGCCAGCGTGGTGAACGCCAACACCCCGAACCCGGCCGCAATCGGATCGATATCGGGGCCGTAGCCGACGATGACCTTGCGATCCTCCAGCCGGCGCAGGCGAGTCAGCACCGTGCCGCGGGCGCAGCCAAGGACCGTCGCCAGGTCCGACACGGTCGAGTGCGGAGCCACGCGCAGCCGGGCGATCAGCCTCCGGTCGAGCGAGTCGAGCCTGAACGGGCGATCGTTCAAGATGCGCGCCGCCGGTGGATCGGTGCGCCTGATATTGCTCATAGTGATCACTCTAGTCAGGTAGGAATGGCAATCTGATCCACACACTTGATCTTGCTTGATCAACTTGGTTCCATTGGGCCATGTCGTATTTGAAGAAGGTCGACCACATCACCTACGCCTGCGCGGCGGGAACCATCGAGAAGTGGGCCTGGTTCCACATCGAAGTCGAAGGCGGCACGTTGATCAATCGCATCGACGACGTGCGTCCCGGCGACCCCGACAGCAGCATGAAGATCTGGTGCATCGACTATGGCGACTTCGGGGTCGCCCTCATCGAGGGCATCGATCGCGCCAAGAAGTCACAGGTCACCAGGTTCGTCGAACGACACGGCGACCACTCGTGCCAGCACGTCGCCTACGACACCTACGACCTCGAGAAGTTCCAAGCACACATGCGCGAGCTCGGTGGGTCGGCTCGCGGCGGCACGCTCGTCCGCAACGACGGGTTCGGCATCCTCAAGCAGATGTTCGCGCGTGGGTACTCGGAGGGCGACGCTGCCGAGGCAACGTTCCCCGAGTACGTGCAGCGGCCGACGCCCGGCGACGTCGACGAAGTGCACATCACGTTCGCCGAAGAGACCGGCAAGGGCTTCTACGACCAGATCGAAGAGGCCGTCGCTCACCACGACGAAGAACCATTCTTCGACTTCTCGAAGATGCCCGCCGACTGGAAGGTTCCCGAGCCGCAGACCTGATCGCCCGGGACCTTGGTCCCGATCCACTCGGGCCCGGAGGCTCTGATCACGTCATCGCGGTGCAGGTACGTTCGCCTGCGTGAACTCTCCTCTTCGATTCGCGATCGTCGCTGCCCTCCTCCTTGGAACTGCCGGCGTTGCCTGTAGCTCCGATCCCAACGACGCCGCCACTACCACCACGCTCGCCAACGCGGTGGCGGTGACCACGACCACCGAGGCACCGCCTCAGGTGTTCGACATCGTCGGCACCGCATTGCAGGCAGGCGTCTTCAGCCAGCTGGCGGGGATGGTGGTCGACGCTGGGCTGGTCGAGACGCTGCGCAGCGCGGGACCGTTCACCGTCTTCGCCCCGACCAACGACGCGTTCAAGAAGCTGCCCGTCGACGCTCTGCACGGCGTGCAGGATGATCCGAAGTTGCTGGCAACCGTGCTGACCTACCACGTCGTCCCGGGCGCTTTGAAGCTCGCCGATCTGCAACCCGGCAAGCTGACGACGGTCGCCGGCATCGACCTCGACGTGACCCGCGACGGCGACAAGGTGTTCATCAACGGATCTGAAGCGTCCGCCGACGTGATGGCGACAAATGGTGTGATTCACGTCATGGGTGACGTGCTGCTGCCACCGAGCTGAGCGTACGCCTCTCCCTCAGAGGGGTAGGTCGCCGGTGGCAGCTCGCGTCGATCCTGTGTCGCGGTAGGCGCCGATCGTGCGCTGGGCGATGCGCATCTGGTGGATCTCATCGGCGCCGTCGGCAAACCTCGCCCAGCGCGCGTGCTGGTACATGTGGGCGAGCGGCGTGTCGGTGGAGTAGCCGAGTGCGCCGTGAACCTGGATCGACCGGTCGATGACACGGTTGAGCATGTTGGCTACGAAGTGCTTGGCCATCGACACCTCCGACTTGAAGTCGAGACCGCGATCGATGCGATATGCCGCATGCAGCACCATCAG
>DATBKA010000480.1:0-10791 GCA_036556105.1 Ilumatobacteraceae bacterium
GAGATCCTCGTCTCCGACTGCGCGCTCGACACTGTTCGCGCTGCCAAGGCGATGTGCGACGTCGGCGGCCACTACTCCCGGCCCGACGTGCTGCGCCTCGTCGTCAACCGCACACCCGCCAACCGCCTGATCGAAGAGGAACCGACGTGACGACGGTGGTGATCACCGGCGCCAACCGCGGCTTGGGATTGGCGCTTGCCCAGTACTACTCGGCGCGCGGCAGCAGCGTCATCGCTGGGTGCAGGAAGCCCGCCGATGCCAGCGAGCTGGCCGCCACCGGCGCCGAGGTCCACGAGCTCGATCTGGCCGACGACGGTTCGCTCACGGCATTCGCCGGGCAGGTCGGGTCTCGTCCCGTCGACGTGCTGATCAACAACGCCGGAATCGACGCCCGCGCCCTCGGCGCCGACGACGCTGCTCGTGGCGCACTGGCGATCACGGCCGAGCAGTATCTCGGCGTCATCAACGTCAACGTCGTCGGGCCATTGCGGATGGTGCAGCTGCTCGCCGACAACCTCCGCGCCGCCCGCGGCAAGGTGGCCAACATCTCGTCACAGGTCGGCTCGTTCGAGGTTGCCAAGCGCATCGGTCGCGACGCGGCGTACTCGTCGTCGAAGGCAGCGCTGAACATGGTGACGATCAAGCAGTCACAAGCGCTCAGCGCCGATGGTGTTGTCGTCATCGCCTTGCACCCCGGTTGGGTGCGCACCGACATGGGTGGCGGTGGCGCGGATGTCGACCCGGCCGACTCCGCCGCAGGTGTGGCCGCGGTGATCGAGGCTGCCACCATCGAGTCCACCGGTTCGTTCTTCCGTTGGGACGGAACGATCCATCCCTGGTGACGCCGCGGCTCAGTTGGTGCCGAAGTCGGTTGCCAACCCGCTCGGTATCCGGCGAATACGGGCGGGCGCAGCCGATGGGCTTGGGCGCGGTGATACGCCTCAGATGGCACGAATCGCGCCCATCGAAGCTGCTTGGGTGCGGTATTACGCCACGGGTGGCACAACTCGCGCCCAAGCGCCTCCGGGACATCGACTCGATCCGAACGCCTGGTTGAGGTCAGTGCTCCTCGGACACGTGCGAATCACCTCTCTGTGTTCAGCGTGAGCGCACAGACCGACTGTCGTTCTATGCGCTCACCAAGAACACACAAAGGTGTTTCGCGGATGCAGATCTGCCGTCGATCTGTGTGCCCTTCGGGCCTACCGGTTGAGCAGCTTCCGCCAGCGGTAGTCGTCCTTGCGGCGAGGGACTCGAGCGGGCAATCTCGCTCCGAGGTCGAGCATCGGTTCTGGTACCAGTACTACTTCCATGGGGAGCGCGGTCGCGAAGGTCTGACCCGCAACCGATCTGATCTATGTCGGCTCCTCTGGCGGCTGTGGTCACCGACGTGGAATTTTGATGACGCCACCTTTCGGGCGACCTCATCGTCGTTCGACAACGACGACTTCGTCGACGTTGTGATCCACTCGTACCGGCATCGCTTCTTGCTCGCTGAAGGCGATTCCGACTACGACGACATCGAGCGGCTGCTGTCCGCGCAGCCGCAGATCTCTGTGCCCAGCGTGGTGCTCGTCGGTGCCGATGACGGCGTGGACCCGCCGGGCGACGATCTGCGAGTTGAACTGGGGCTCGACCAATTCACGGACCTTGTCGAGGTTCGTGTTCTTCCCGGATGCGGGCACAATCCGCCGCAGGAGGTGCCTGACCTGTTTGAACAGGCGATGCATCTGGTGCTCTGAGTGGAGACAAAGAAGGCGCTCAGAGCCGCCGCTCGGTGCAGGTCGCCGGGTCAGCCGACGGTGATCGATGTGGGATCGACGGTCACCTGGCTGTCGTAGTACGTGACCCGCGGCGGTGCGCCATACCGGGCCGTCAGTCGCTCTCGCCAATGGTCGTCGTACAGCGCTTCGGCTTGGGCGCGGCTGTCCCAGAGGTAGACGCCGCCGGCAGTGCGTCCGTCATCCGAGAGCAGGTAGTGCTTGCGGCGCAGTCCGTCGACGTTCTGGTAGTTCGGCGCGCTGGCTTCGAACATCGCCCGCGCTTCGTCGGACGTCAGCGGAGCCGGGAGGTCGAAGTTGACGACAGCGACGATCATGCGCTCACCGTAGCCCGGCGCTGCAGCCACGGTTCGGCGGCCTCCAACGTCGCCGCGACGGTGACGAGAAGGTCGTCTCGGCCGATGGGCGCGATGAGTTGCACGCCACGCGGCAGCCCATCTGCAGGCCAGCCGAGGGGCACGCTGATCGCCGGTTGCCCGGTGACGTTGAACGGTCGAGTGAAGGCGCTGCCGCGGCCCGACTCGTAACCCTTGACGTAGTCGCCGAGCAGCGTCGGTGGGCCGGCCGTCGTCGGGGTGACGAGCAAGTCGAAGTTCTCCCACCACAGCTCGGCCATCGCTGTGTGGTTGAGGAGCAGACTCTGCGCGGCGAGCAGCTCGACGCCGTCGACGGCGCGACCGGCGCGCGTCAGTCGCCACGTCGTCGCCTCGAGGTCGTTGTCGTCGAGCTCGCGCCCGAGTCGGGTGGACCACGTTGCCACCTCGACGGCCAGGTTCACGGCGAGCACCGTTGCTGCCGCCTTCCAGAACGCTGGATCGGTGAGAGGAGCGGGGCACGAGATCTCGACGCCACAGCCCAGTCCCTCGAGGATTGATGCGCAGCGTTCTGCGGCGAGGGCGTTGTCGGCGTCGACCGAGCTGCCGCTGAACGCTTGCGTGCACAACCCGACTCGCAATGGGGGAAGCGGGCGGAGCAGCGCCGGCACGAGCGGGACGGAGCCGGGAACGGAGATGGCGTCGACGAGTGCCGCGGTATCGCGCACCGAACGAGTGACGACCCCCTCGGCGTTCATCCCGGTGCGTGCGTCGGCGGGAATGCTGGCGATTGAGCGCCCCCGCGACGGCTTGAGCCCGACGAGACCACAGTGCGCCGATGGGATCCGGATGGAGCCGGAGATGTCGTTGGCGTGGGCCGCACTGACCAGGCGAGCGGCGACTGCGGCCGCAGATCCACCGGACGAACCACCCGGCGTGTGCTCCGTGCTCCATGGGTTGTGCGTCGGCCCGAACGCCTCGGGTTCGCAGGTGCCGACACAGGCCAGCTCAGGGGTGTTCGTGCGGCCGAGCGGGATCACCCCGGCGGCGCGAAAGGCAAGCGCCAGCGGAGAATCGGTGCTGGCCCGGAAGCCTGCATCGCGCAAGGCGCGCATGCCCGCGGAGTACGACTCGCCTGCTTCGCGGCAGCGATAGTCCTTGAAGAGGAACGGCACCCCTCGGAACGGGCCGTCGGGCAGCGGGCCGGTGGCGTCGAGCCGAGCCCGTTCGTACTGGCGGTGCACCATGACGTTGAGGTGCGGATCGAGGCGCTCGATGCGCTCGATGGCCTGCTCGACGAGCTCCGCCGGATGGACGGCATTGCTCCGAACCAAGTCGGCGAGCGCCGTGGCGTCGAGGTCAATGAGGGAATCGTCCACCGTTCACCAGGATCGTCTGAGCAGACACGAACTTGGAGTCGTCGCTGAGGAGGTAGCAGTAGGTACCGAGCAGGTCATCGGGCTCCATCACGCGGCCGAGGGGAGTGCCGCTCGGATCGTAGGCACCGAGCACGGACGACCCCTCGGTCGGAGTGAAGCCGGGCCCGACGCAGTTGACCCTGATCTGCTTCGGCCCGAGCTCGAAGGCGAGCGTCTTCGTCATCGACACGACGGCCCCTTTCGAGGCCACGTAGTGCAGGAACCCCTGGGAGCCGTTGAAGGCAGTGGTCGAGGCGACGTTGACGATCGACCCACCTTTTGGCATGTGCTTCGACCCTTCGCGTGCGCACAGAAACGTGCCGCGCACGTTGACGGCCATCATCCGGTCCCACTCCTCGACGGTGATCTCCTGGAACGGCCGGCGATAGGTCAGCAGCGCGGCGTTGTTGACGAGACCGTCGATCTCACCGACCTGGTCGAACAGGGCGATCACATCGTGCTCGTCGCTGACGTCGCAGAGGATGTCGCAACCCTGCAGGATGTCGGTGGAGACGACCTCGGCGCCACGCTCGCGAAGCTCGCCGACGAGGCGCGCGCCTATGCCGCGTGCCCCACCGGTGACGACGATTCGCTTTCCCTTGACCGTCACGCGCTGGCGCGCTCTTTGATCGTGACCACGCCTCGGGAGCCGTCGACCTCGATCAGGTCGCCGGTCTTGATTCGCAGTGTTGCCACGGACGTGCCGACGACGCAGGGGATGCCGTACTCGCGGCTGACGGTCGCGGCGTGAGTCAACGAGCCTCCGCCGTCGCACACGCATGCACCGATGATCGCAAACGCCGTCGTCCAGTTCGGCGACGTCGCTTCGGTGACGAGGATCTCGCCTTCCTCGAGGTCGAACAGCTCGGTCGCCGAGAGCATCACCCTGGCGCGACCGGTGTACGTGCCCGCCGACGCAGGAAAGCCCTTCAGCTCGGTGGTGTGCACGTCGGCCTTGAGCCCCTCGAAGTAGTGCTTGTGCATGCCGAAGATCTCGATCAGCACAGGATCTTCGACCTTCTCCGGCAGCGTTCCGACGACCTTGGGGACCTCAGCGCGCAACGTCTGGTAGTGGTCGTAGTACTCGTGCCGGGCGGTGGCAATCGACTGCTTGTCCTTCCAGGCCACCTCGCCGTTGCAGACCTGCATCAGCTCGGGGAAGAACAAGAACGTGGTGTCGTCGTACGTGTCGGCGCCGACTGCCTCGGCGGCCGCCAGCGCGCCGCGCCGCAACGGGATCGAGGAGCGCAGGTCGATGTAGTAGTTGTGATCTTCGTTCCACCATGCGAAGTTGGCGACGCTGCAGATGCCGAGCAGTTCGTTGAACCCTGCCAGGGCCTCACCGCTGAGCTGCGAACGGGCGGCGTCGATCGCCTCGTCGCGCTCACGGTGCGAGTCGGCGAGCGACTGGTCGAAGTCGTGCCGCTCGTCCATCGAGACGAAGTTGCGCAACTGCCCGAGCGGTGACGCCTGGTCTTCGATCCATGAAGGGATGTTGATGTCGGCGATGCCTTCGGTGCGCCAGCCGTAGACCTTGAGGAAGTCGTCGAACTTGGTCAGCCACACCGACGCGTTGCCGCCGGCCTTGGACAACGCGTCGCGGATGTTCTCCGGCTCGGTGTCGAAGTGCTCGGTGATGCCGAGGCGCTTGGCCTCGTCGACGAGGTCCCACATCGCCCGGTCGGTCTCCATGATCTTCGAGTCACGGCCTTGCAGCATCTTGGCGATGTTGCCGGGGTCGATGCCGTTGCCAGCACACAAGCCGTAGAGCTGCAGATAGATGGCGAGCAACGGGTACATGATCTCGAAGTGGATCTCCCACGCCCGGGTGTTGAACGTCCGCGCGTCGACGATGTACTGGCCGATCTCGGCGAGCGATTTGCCGGAGAAGTCGTAGTTCTCGAAGTAGCTGAGGCCGAGCTCCAGCTCCCACTTGCGCTCTTCCCAGATCGCGTCGAAGTTGCCGAGGAACTTCGGCATGTTCTTCTCGATTCGAGCCGCGCGGTAGCCGATCTCCCACGGGGAGCTGACCGGCACCTCACCTTCGTACAGGAACGGCCCGCCCATTCGTTGCACCAAGCCGCCGGCGGGCGGCAACGGAAGCTGGTGAGCTGCCAGCTGTGTCGACCATGCGGCACTCGTGACGAAGCAGAACCCCAAAGGCGAGAACCCTCGCGGCCAGTGGAAGTCGACGAACCAGAACCGCGACTCGTCCTCCTTGGTGAACGGGCCGGAGCGCATCCGTAGCCACGGATCGTCGATGTGCTCGGGCTTCCACCCCGGATACCAGTCAAGGAACTGGTCGACGGGAACGATCTCTGCCATGTGATGACCCCCAACTCGTCGCAGTGTCGTGACCCGCTCCCACACGGGCTGCGAGCGGCGATGATATCTCACGGGGTTGCTCCAACTAGCTTCGCCGGAGTGAACGCCTCGACCCTGCTGGAGACGGCACTCGCCGCTGCTCGAGCGGGCGGGGAGAAGCTGCTCGAAGGGCTGCGCCGTCCCGCCGAGATCCATCAGAAGTCGGCCCGATCGAACATCGTCACGTGGGCGGATCAGGCTGCGCACGACGTGATCATCGAGCTGCTGCTCGACCGCCATCCGGATCACGCGATCCTCGGTGAGGAAGGTTCGGCTGGCGACCCCAACGGTCCGTACACCTGGATCGTCGATCCGTTGGACGGCACATCGAACTACGCCCGCGGCATGTCGCCGTGGGGGGTCTCGATCGGCGTCCGCGAAACGGGTGGCCCGTTGCAGGCCGGGGTGATCCTCGACCCGTTGCGCGAGGAGACGTTCGCGGTGACGCGTGGCGGCGGCACGGAGTGCCGGCCCAGTGACACGACCGACATCGGTCGGGCGTTGATCGCCACCGGGCTGCAGAACGACGACCCAGTCGCCATCCATGAGCACGCGATGCGGATCGAGCAGATGCATCTGCACTGCCGAGGGACGCGGGCGATCGGATGTCCATCGTTCGCCGTCGCCTATGTCGCTGCCGGCAAGCTGGATGGGTTCGTCGAGAAGGATGCGACGTACGCGTGGGATGTCGCTGCAGCCGTGCTGCTGCTCGAAGAGGCTGGGGGAGTGGCGACCGACTTCGACGGAAGGCCGGTGAACCTCGGCCCTGGCATCACCAACATCGTCGCCGCCAACGCGGCGATCCATGGCGACCTGTTGGACGTCGTCAACTCGAGGAGGGCCTGAGTGGGGCGGATGCACGACAAACGGGCCGTGATCACCGGCGGGGCGAGCGGGTTGGGGGCAGCGATCGCCCGACGATTCGTCGAGGAAGGAGCAGCCGTCGCCTTGATCGACCTGCCGGCCATGGCCGATCGAGGCGAAGCGTTGGTCGCTGAGCTGACGGGTTCGGGCGGGCAGGCCCACTTCATCACCGGTGACGTGGTGGATGTCGCGTCGATCCGCGGCGCAATCGACCAGTCTGCTGCGGCAATGGGCGGTCTCGATCTGTGCGTCGCTTCGGCGGGCGTCGCTGTCCATCCCGACGCCGGGTTCGGCGGGCTGATGGACCTCGACCCCGCGCACTTCGACTTCGTCAACGAGGTCAACGTCCGCGGCGTGTTCCTCACCGTCCAACGCGCCGCGCAGCTGATGATCGATGCCGGGCACGGAGGCAGCATCGTCACGCTTGCCTCGATCGCGGCCAAACGCCCGTCCGCCGGCGTGTACAGCGTGTCGAAGGCGGCGGTGTGGATGCTCACCCGCTCGTTCGCCGGTGAGCTCGGCCACCACCACATCCGTGTCAACGCCATCGGTCCCGCGTATGTGCAGACCGAGATGCTCGCCGGGATCGCCGAGAGGATGGTCGGTCCCGACCCGGCGGCCCAGCAGGCGTGGTACGACCAGCGCGCTGCGCAATTGCCGCTCGGCGTGCTCCCCAGCCCGCTCGACATCGCCAACACGGCGCTGTTCCTGTGTAGCGACGAGTCGGCGGCGTTCACCGGGTCGCTGTTGCATCCCGACGGAGGGATGACGTCGTCGACCGGAGGCGGTTGACGTGCCCGACTTCGGAGCTCCGGAAACGACGTTGCCATCGGGCGTGCGTGTGCACCACGGCATCGAGTTCGCCAGCGTGGAGGGCTACCGGCCGTTGCTGCTCGACCTCTACGTGCCGCCACCCGACGTCGCCAGCGGCGCGTCGATCGTCTACCTCCACGGCGGTGGCTGGGCCGTGGGAACGCGGCGGCGCTTCGGTCGGGCAACGATCGATTGGTCACCCACTCCGCTCGACCTTCTCGCCCAAGCCGGGTTCACGGTGGCCACGGTGGACTACCGGTTGAGCGGGGAAGCGCGCTTTCCGGCTCAGCTGCACGACGTCAAGGCGACGATTCGTTGGCTGCGCGGCCGCGCCGCGGCGCCGTTGCACCTCGACCCGGCCAGGGTTGCGGTGTGGGGGGAGTCAGCCGGCGGACACCTGGCGATGCTCGCCGGGCTGACCGCCGGACGCGCCGATCTCGAAGGTGACGTCGGCGACTGCCTCGGCGAGTCGAGCGCGGTGTGCGGAGTGATCGATTGGTACGGGCCGATGAACCTGTTGTCGCTCGGCGGGCAACATCTCGAGCTGGGCGACAAACGCCCCGACGATGCCGGCTCGTGGGAGTCGGCGATGGTCGGCGCACCGCTGCAGTCCGACCCGGCGCGCACGAGTGCAGCGAGCCCGATCACATACGTCCACGCCGGCGCGCCGCCGATCCAGATCCATCACGGCACGAAGGACACCTTCGTTCCGTTCGCCCAGAGCGTGGAGTTCGTCGAGGCGCTGCGCGCCGCCGGAGGGGACGCCGAGCTGATCGCCGTCGACGGCAGCGACCACTTCTGGATCGGCGCCCCGGACCTGGTTGGAATATTCGATGCGTCACTGGCCTTTGCGACCAGCGTGACAGGAGGCTGAGATGAGCGACGACGCCAGAGACAGTGCCCTCGACTGGGTGGCCGAGCACACCCGCAAGTACGTGGAGAGCGGCGGTGACGACGGATATCTGTGGCGCGGATACCCGACGATCGTGCTGACGACGACCGGCCGCAAGTCGGGGGATCCGCGACGCAACGCCTTGATCTACAGCCGCGATGGCGACGACTACATCCTGATCGCCTCGTACGGCGGGCGACCATCGCATCCGCTGTGGTACCTCAACCTCACCGCCGACCCGGCCGTCACGATCCAAGAACGCGACCGCGTTACGAGTTGCCGTGCCGAGACCGTGCCCGAAGGTGCCGACCGTGACCGGCTGTGGGCGCAGATGGTCGCCCTGTATCCGCCGTACGCGGAGTACCAGGCCAAGACGGAGCGACGGATCCCCGTGGTGCGCTGCCGGCCGGCCTGAGCCTCACACCGACAAGGCGGGGATCACCTCGCTGGCGAACATCCGCATCGACCGATGCGTGTCGTCGTTGCGCATGCCCGGGTGACGCATCTGCAGAGCGAACTGGGTGATTCGTCCGGCGCGGCCCTCGACGAACGGTCGCAGCTTGGCGGCAACCTCGTCGGGGGTGCCGACTGCGGCGAACCAGAACCCGGCGTTGCCGGTGCGCAGCATCTCCTGCGTCACTCGGGCCTCGGCCGGCGCCGGCTCACCTTGGAGGTTCTTGCGCATCTGGTAGAAGTTGACGAAGTACTCGATGCCGGCACCGGCGATCTCCCACGCCTTCTCGGTCGTGTCGGCCACACACACCGGCAGCATCACCGCCACCTCGTAGTCCGCCGGGTTGCGACCGCACGCCTCCAGGGCTGCGTCGTAGCCGCCGTTGAACGGGGCGATCAGGTTCATGCCGCGTTGCGCCGCTCTGGCGAGGTTCTTCGGGCCCATTCCGCCCCACCACATCGGCAGCGGTTGCTGCACGGGCTTGGTCGTGAACGTCATATCAGGGATCTCGTAGAACTTGCCGGAATGGCTGAACGGCCCCGGCTCGGTGAAGGCGCGCTGGATCCAGTCGACCGACTCCCATGCCCGTTGGTTCATGTCGGCGGGGTTCTTGCCGAAGCTGATGAACTCCTCGTACTGAGAGCCGGGGCCGACCCCGAGGTCGAACCGCCCGCCGGACAAGATGTCGGTGATGGCCGCGTCCTCAGCGACACGGATCGGGTCGTGGAACGGCAGCAACACGACCGAGGTGCCGACGCGGATGCGCTCGGTGCGCGCGGCCACAGCTGTGGCGACGAGCATCGGCGAGCCGGTCCACTGGCACTCGCGGAAGTGGTGCTCGCCGTACCACGTGTGCGCGAAGCCAAGCTCTTCGGCCAGCACCGCGTCACTGATGTAGTCGGCGTAGACGTCCTTCAAGTCGTAGGCGGCCTGCGGGTGGTTGCGCACCCCGTTGATCAAGGCGTATTGCACAACGACGTCCTTTCGTCAGCGATTCTGCGGTCTTTCTAGCACTTCGCTGGGTGTGTCGTCAGACGAAGCTGCAGCTGACCGTTCCGAGCGGGCCGTAGTCGGCGACGAACCGATCGCCGGGCCGCGTCGCTGTCGCCCGCGTGAACGATCCGCTGAGGATCAGCTCGCCAGGCTCGATCGCCTGGCCGTATGGCGCCAGCCGCCGCGCCACCCAGGCGATCCCGTTGGCGGGGTGACCGAGCACCCCGGCCGCCAGCCCGGTCTCTTCGACGACCCCGTTGCATGAGAAGATCGCCCCGATCCACGGCATGTCGACCTCGGTTGGGCTCACCTGCCTGCCGCCGAGGATCACACCGGCGTCGGCGGCGTTGTCGGCGATCGTGTCGACAACGGTACGCGCCCGCCCGGTGACCGGGTGCACACGGTGGCTGCGGGCGTCGATCAGCTCCAGCGCCGGCTGGATGTACTCGGTCGCCTCGAGCACCTCCGCAACCGAGACCGAGTCGCCGCTGAGTCGCCGCCCGATGACGAACGCCACCTCGACCTCCAGCTTCGGGTCGACGTAGTCGGCGTGGCGAAGTTCGATGCCGGTCGGCATGACCATGTAGTCGAGCAACGCGCCGAAGTCGGGCTCGTCGATCTTCATCTGCTGCTGCATCGCTCGCGAGGTGAGACCGATCTTGCGGCCGACGAGCTTGGCGCCGTTGGCGATCTGCAGGTCGACCCACGCCTGCTGGATCGCGTACGCGTCGTCGATCGTCAGCTCGGGATGCTCCACGGTGACCGGGTCGATCGACTTGACCTCGGTCCGCGCCCACTCGTGGCGGCGGGCCAGTTCGAGCGCCAGATCGGCACCGATCATCGAGACACGCCGAGCCCATCGGCGCCGACGGTGATGCGCTGCTCGTCGCTGCCACGC
>DATBKA010000481.1:0-4899 GCA_036556105.1 Ilumatobacteraceae bacterium
GGCGCCGACCTGCGCGAAGACGCGGCGACCGATCCACAAGCCAGCTTGCTCGCCGCGTTGGGTCGCAGCGCCTGAGCACCCTCGGGCTAGGTTCGGCGCCGTGCCGAACCTCTCCGACTCAGACGTCGCTGCCGCAGCTCATGCCTTGTTTCAAGCCGAGCTCGACAACACCCCGATCCCACCGATCTCACAGACCTACGCGACCGCCGACATCCACGATGCGTACCGCATCTCGCAAGCGGTCACCGATCTGAAGGTCGCCGCCGGCAGAGTGATCAAGGGACACAAGATCGGCCTGACGTCGAAGGCGATGCGCGCCCTCACCAACGCCACCGAGCCCGACTACGGCACGTTGTTCGACGACTGGTTCGTCCTCGAGGGCAGTGTCGTCCCCCGCAGCACGATGAACCGGCCACTCGTCGAAGTCGAGCTGGCGTTCGTGCTCAAGGCGCCGCTGCGTGGCCCGGCGGTGACGGTCGCCGACGTCATCCGCGCCACCGACTTCGTGCTGCCCAGCATCGAGATCGTCGACACCCGCCAAGCCGGCCGCGGACCGAACACTCTGATCGACAGCATTTCCGATGCCGCGGCCTGCGGTCTGGTGATCCTCGGTGCCAACCCGACGCGGCTCGAAGACATCGACGTGCGCAACGTCGGGGCGACGCTGTCGATCAACGGCGACATCGAGGAGAGCGGCATGGCCCGCGCCGTGATGGGCAATCCGATCAATGCCGTCGCCTGGTTGGCCAACAAGTTGCACGAGTACGGCGTGACGCCGGAGGAGGGACACACGATCCTGTCCGGATCGTTCATCAAGGCGATCCCGTTCAAACCGGGCGACACGGTCGAGGCGCTGTTCAACGGTCTCGGCGAGGTCACCTTCCGCGCTGCCTAGCCCGTTCAGCTCGCAGCGTTTGAGGATTCCGCGCCCGCATAGGGGCGGCGAGTTCACAAACGCAGGGCTGGAGCGAGCGGCGTCAGTCGTCGATGTAGGCGATGAAGTCGCAGCTGGCGAACTTCGCTCCTTGGACGACCTGTGTGTGCCGTGCCGGACGCGACTCGGGATCGGGGAAGTGCTCGAGCCAGACCGGGTTGCACGCGTCGCGAAAGGCGATGTCGGGTACGAAGAACGTGATCCGGGCCACATGGCGCCAGTCCGCCCCGGCGGCGGCCAGGCACTCGCCGATGTGGTGGAACAGGTTGTGGTACTGCGCCTCGGCGCTGTCCGGAAGGTTGGACGAGCCGGGGTCGCGTCCGACGATCACGCTGGAGGCCAACAGCGGCCCGACGCGGCACGCACCCGGGATCGGGTTGACGTGCGTGAAGCTGGGGATGTCGATCGATTGCCTGGCCATGGTCACTTCCCCTTCTGCTGGCGAGCCGCCAGCCACGCCTCGTACTCCGGCCGTCGGTCCTTCGACACGGGGAACACGCCGACCGTGCTCTCCCCAGCGTCGACCCGTTCGAGCGCCCACGTCTCTTCCAATTCCTGCTGTACTGACGCGGCGGCGAGCTCGACCACCAGCGACGGCGGGATGACGACGGCGCCTTCGCCGTCACCGACGATGATGTCGCCCGGGATCACGGTGACGCCGGCACAGGCGATCGGGATCTGATGCTCGAGCGGCATGTGGGCACGGCTGAACGTCGAGGCGTGCGAGGAGCGGTGGTAGACCGGGATGGCCAGGTCGGCCACCGCAGGCGTGTCGCGCACTGCCCCATCGGTGATGATGCCGGTCGCGCCGCGTCGCAGAGCACGCAATGCGAACACGTCGCCGAACGTGCCCGCGTCGGGAACGTTGCCGGCTTCGATGACCAAGATCTCGTCGGGGGCCATGCTTTCGATGGCGCGACGCTGGGCGTTCTGGCCGGACGTGTACTGACTGCTGAGGTCCTCCCGGATCGGCACGTAGCGCAGCGTGTGCGCGTAGCCGAGCATGCGTTGGCCGGGCTTGATCGGTTTGAGACCGCTGAAGAACGTCGAGCGGATGCCTTTGCGTTGGAGCTGCCCGGTCAAGGTCGCCGTGGAGACCGAGTTGAGCTGGGCACGCAACTCGTCGTCGAGCAGGACAGGGCGCGGTGGCTCGTCGGATGACATCGGCCTAGTCAAGCACGATGGGTTGTCGCCCTCGCAATGGGGCAAGCGCTGTCAGGTGGCGAGTGCCTGGTTGACCATCGTGGTGAGAACCTCCTGGGGAGCCTCGCCCGAGTAGCGCAGCTTGACCTTGCCGTCGGTGCCGACGATCACAAACGTCGGGAATCCACCGAGGCCATACGCCTGTGCCGCTGTGCCGTCGGCGCTGTCGGCGAGCACCGGCCACGTCCACTGCTTGCGGGTGATCCACGCGCTCGGCGGATAGTTCTCCGACTGGGCGTTGGCTGCGGTCGAGACGCCGATGACGTCGAGACCGGCGGGCATTTGGCCGGTGTCACGCCATGCGTTCAACACGGGGATCTCGTTGTTGCAGTGCGGGCACCAATGGGCGAGGAACACGATCATCTTCGCTGTCCCGCCGGGCGTGATGTCGACGCTCGAGCCGTCGAAGTTGAAGCCGTGCAGGGTAGGAGCGGCGAGGCCGACGGGTGACGAGTCGAGACCGGAGGCCGTCTGCTTCGGCAGCGGATCACCGACGACCGTGACCGACTGCGTCTCGGCGGCGCTGCCCCCCGTGCCCTCGGTGACCTTCTCGTCGGATCCAAGGGTCGAGGCAATGGCGATGACCAGGGCGACGACGACCAGGCCGGCCAGCAGTGCCCAAGGCCACCAGACCGTCTTTTTCGGTGGCGGCGGTGCCGCTCGGCGGGCGCGGGTGCTCTGCTTGCTCATGACTCATCCTCCACTGTCTCGGTCTCGTGCTTCCCGACGTCACCGAGTGTCAGCAACGAGACGATCGCCGCAAATCCGCACAACGCCATGAGCGGCAACGATATGAACCCGAACTGCCGAAACCACGGCACCGTGCACGGTGCAGTGATGTCGCAGCTGCCCTTGCCCAACGACGGCCTCCACTCGATCAAGTAGTGGTAGGCGGAGATCAGTCCGCCGATCGTGGCGATCGGGATGGCGTAGATGCGGATGGCGAGGTCGCGGCGCACGGCGGCGATCAGCAAGATGATCGCCAGCGGGTACATGGCGATGCGCTGGAACCAGCACAGCTTGCACGGCGTGAAGTTGGCGTTCTCGCTGAAGTACAAGCTGCCGGCGACGGCCACGGCGGCGACCAGCCAGGCCAGCCAGACCCGTACCGGGCGGATCACGGCAAGGAGTTGTGCCGCGGTGGGCACGAAGCGGCCGACCAGCAGCAGGATCGCCCCGCTGCCGGCGATGATCGCCAGCAGGGCGCAGAAGCGCTCCATCGCCAGAAGTGAGCTCGCAAGCATCACCGCCAACGTACCGATTCAAATTCGCTTGTAGAAGGCCCGAAGGTCCCGAAGGCGTTCGACACCCGGCCGTATCCGGAAGCGACTCAGCTCAACTCGCCGGTGCTCCAGGTCGGTGGCGTGTCCGTCGCCTGCACGTACTGCTCGGCGAGGCGGTGCAGGAGGTAGTTCTCGAAGCTGTCCTCGGGCAGTGCCGGTGCATACAGGTGGCCCTGCTGCCGTACGCAGCCGAGGGCGATCAACGCGTCGGCCTGGGCGCCACTCTCGACTCCGTCGGCGGTCACCTCGAGGCCGATCTCGCGGGTGAGGGCGATGATCGAGCGGACGATCGCCCGGTCGTGGGGATGGCTGGTGATCGTGTCGATCGAGATCCGGTCGATGCGCACCTCGTCGAGCGGGAGACGTCTCAACATGCTCAGCGACGACACTCCTTGGGCGAAGTCGTCGAGGCAGACCCGACCACCGCGATCGCGGAACTCGGCGAGGTTGGCCGCGGCGGAGGAGAGATCGACGTTGACGAACGATTCGCGGATGTCGACCGTCAACAGGGTCGGATCGATGCCGTACACCAGCGCGTCGATCGGGTTGTTGCGCCATGGTCGCTCGGTCGAGTGCGGAGCAAGATTGATGCGGAAGCGGAACCCTTCCGGCAGGCCGAGCACCGCCAGCCGGCGGATCTGTCGCCGCGCCCCACCGAACACGCGCTCGGTCACTCGATCGAGCAGCCCGGCGCTGACGGCGAGCTCCATGAACTCATGAGCGGGGGTCACCGAGCCGTTGGGCTGCACCCATCGGGCGAGCAACTCGGCGCCGACGATCATGCCGGTCGTGGCGTCGAGCTCGGGCTGGAAGAACGGCACGATGTCGCCGTCCTCGATGGCCCGGCGCAGGCGCAGCTCCTGATCGATGCGCGAGCGGTTCTCCGTGGCGAGCTCGACGTCGAAGTGGGTGGTGCGGCTGCGACCCTCCGACTTCGCTCGGTACAAGGCGATGTTGGCGTTGGCCAGCAGTTCGCTGACCGTGCTCCCATGACGTGGGGCGTGGGCGACGCCGATGCTGACGGAGGACGGCAGCTCGCGTCCGTCGGCGTTGATGCCGTGGCTGAGCACGGTCTGCAGTTGGCGAGCCACACCGATGGTCGCTGCCTCGTCGAGGCCCGGGAGAGCGACGACGAACTCGTCCCCGCCGATCCGACCGGCAACGCCGCTGGCCTTGATGCACCGGTCGATGCGGTCGGCGACGATCCGCAAGAAATGATCGCCGCCGCGGTGACCGAGCGTGTCGTTCACGGCCTTGAAGCGATCGAGATCGAGGAACAGCACACCCAAGGGATGCTCGGCACTCGCCCCGGCGACCAACGACTCCAATGTTTCGAACACGCCACGGCGGTTCAGCAGACCGGTCAGGGCGTCGTGGGTCGCCTGGTGGGTCAGCTGTTCGATCGTGCGTGCCAGCTCGGCGTTGGTGGCGGTGAGTTGAGCTTGATCGGAAGCAACCTCGGCGAGGAGGTCCTCGCTG
>DATBKA010000482.1:0-3031 GCA_036556105.1 Ilumatobacteraceae bacterium
AGCTCGCCACCGCCGAGGTGATGGCCGCCGTCGCCGTCACCGAGCCCGACTTCGGTAGCGACGTCGCCGGCATCAAGGCCACGGCGACCCCCGCCGCAGGTGCCGATGGCGCACCCGGCTACGTGATCAACGGGGTCAAGACGTGGTGCACGTTCGGTGCCCGCGCCGACGTACTGATGCTGCTGGCTCGAACCGACCCCGACCGCGCCAAGACGCACCGCGGCTTGAGTCTCTTCATCGTTCCCAAGCCACGCGGTGACGGCCATGGGTTCGAGTTCACCCAACCGCCGGTCGCGGCGGGGACGGCGGGCAAGATGGAAGGGCGCCCGATCGACACGATCGGCTATCGCGGCATGCACAGCTACGAGATCGCCTTCGACAACTGGTGGGTGTCCGCCGACAACCTGATCGGCGGTGCCGACGGGCTCGGCAAAGGCTTCTACTTCCAGATGGAAGGGTTCGAGAACGGACGGTTGCAGACCGCCGCCCGGGCAATGGGAGTGATGCAGGCCGCCTACGAAGCGGCGCTCGACTACGCCCGCAACCGCACGGTCTTCGGCGCGCCGATCGCCTCGTACCAACTCACCCAGGCCAAGCTCGGTCGGATGGCCGTGCTGATCCAGGCGGCACGGCAGTTCAGCTATCACGTTGCCAAGTTGATGGCCAAGGGCGAAGGGTCGATCGAGGCGAGCATGGTCAAGGCGTACGTCTGCCGCGCCGCAGAATGGGTGACGCGCGAGGCGATGCAGATCCACGGTGGCTACGGCTACGCCGAGGAGTACACGGTCAGCCGCTTGTTCGTCGATGCCCGAGTGCTGAGCATTTTCGAGGGCGCCGACGAGACGCTGTGCCTCAAGGTGATTGCCCGCGGGCTCTGCAACTCCTGAAGATCAGCAGCGCGACCTGCGGCGGCGTCGTAAACTGCTCTGAATGGCTCGAGACAATCGGGACGGATCGGCCGGGCTGAAGAGCATGCGCGGCCCAGTGGGTGCAACGATCGCGTTCACGCTGCTCACCCTGATCGGTCTCGGTATCGGTTGGGCATGGCTGTTCCGGCGCACGTCGGAGAACTCTGCCGTGCAAGACGCTGGTCGCTACGGCGAGCTCAGCGGGAAGGCTGCGCTCGCTCCATTTCTCAACGATGACCTGCTCACGGGCAGTGAAACCGCCCGCAATGCGGTGCGCATCGCCGGCGAGGCGTTGATGTCCGGCGGCGGCGCCAAGCACGTCAAGGTGTGGTCCGTCGAGGGCCAGGTGCTGTGGGCGGACGAGCCGAAGTTGATCGGCCAGGTGTTCGCGTTCGAGGGCGCGGAGAAGGAGTTGCTCGACGGGGAAGGGATGCTCGCCAACCTCAGCGCGCTCGACAAGGACGAGAACAAGTTCGAGATCGCCGCCGGCGAGAAGAGCTTGCTGCAGGTCTACTTCGGCACGAAGACTCCGTCCGGCACTCCAATCGTCGTTGAGACCTATTACCCGACGAGCCTCGTCGACTCGCGTGCCGCCGATCAGCGGCGCAGCTTCCTTCCGCTGCTCCTCGGCGGGCTGGGATTGTTGGTGGTCGCCCAGATCCCCCTCGCCCGGGCTTTGTCGCAGCGGCTCAAGCGCCTCCAGAACGAGCGCGAGAACCTCCTGCAACGCGTCATCGCCTCCAGCGACACCGAGCGCCAACGCATCGCCGCCGAGGTTCACGACGGCGCCGTGCAAGACCTGATCGGCATCACGTTCAGCCTCTCGGCCGCAGCCGACGAAGCTCCCGCGCCGCTGAACGACCGCCTCAGTGGTCTCGCCGGGGCGACCCGGCACACCGTGCGCAGCTTGCGGTCGCTGCTCAACAGCATCTATCCGGTTCAAGTGCCGGCCGAGGGCTGGGCCGCGGGGCTCTCGGCGATCATCAACGCCCTCCGCCAACGCGGGGTGAAGGTCAACCTCAAGGTGCCCGACATCCGACTCGCCCCGGCCAATGAGTTGCTGCTGCTGCGGGTCGCCCTCGAAGCTCTGCGCAACGTCGACGCCCACGCCTACGCGTCGCAGGTCGACATCACGTTGACGAAGACCGGCAACGCTGTGGCGCTCTCGATCAGCGACAACGGGATAGGCTTCGACAAAGAGATGGCGATCTCGCAGCGACAGATCGGCCACCTCGGCCTCCAGCTCCTTCACGACCTTGCTGCCGACATGGGCGCGTCGCTGGTGGTCGACTCCACCCCCGGGTCGGGCACGACCCTGTTCCTCGAGTTGGACGATAACCGATGATCCGAATCCTGTTGGCCGACGACCACGTGCTGGTGCGCGCCGGTCTGTCCCAGCTGCTCGACGCCCAGTCGGACATGGAAGTCGTCGGTGTCGCCTGCGACGGCCAAGAGGCATTGCACATGGCGCGCAGCCTCAAGCCCGACATCGTCCTGATGGATCTGCAGATGCCGGTGGTCGATGGCATCACCGCGATGAGCGTGCTCACGGCCAACAACCCCGAGATTGCTGTGGTCGCACTCACCACCTTTCAGGAGCCGCAGCAGGTCACCGCAGCGCTGGCCGCCGGGGCTCGCGGCTATCTCGTGAAGGACGTCGAGCCGGAAGTGCTCGTGGCCGGCATTCGTGCCGCGGTCAACGGTGGCGCCCCGCTCAGCCCGTCGGTCGCCGCCCAGATCATCCGCAACGCAACGGTGCAGCCGGCGACTGTCGGCTCGCTGACCCAGCGCGAACGACAGATCCTGAAGTTGATCGTCAACGGGCAGAGCAACAAGCAGATCGGTCGCGAGCTGGGCATCAGCGAGAAGACCGTCAAATCACACTGTGGTCGCCTCTTCCAGCGCATCAACGTCACCGATCGCACACAAGCCGCGGTCTGGGCGACGAAGAACCTGCCTGCCGACGACGACTGACCAGGCGTCTCAGCCAGCCTCGCCCCCGCGGTGAACCGACACCGCGTAGGCGCCGCCACGGTACGGCTCCCGGTCCCACGTCGCCCAACGTTCGACAAGACCGAGACCGGAAGCGCTACACATCGCGTCGTAGGCGGCGAGCGTCAACG
>DATBKA010000483.1:0-6768 GCA_036556105.1 Ilumatobacteraceae bacterium
AGCGAGAAGCTCATCCGCTCACCGTCGTCGGTCGCGTCGGCGAGCGCGGTGTCCAATCCGGACAGAGGTCTGCGCGCCTTCGGCGAGGCGGATGCGCGCAACTACTACGGGCGGGAGACGGTCGCCGACGAGCTCTTCGAGCAGGTCCGCGCCAATCCCTTCGTCACCGTCGTGGGCGGATCCGGATCGGGGAAGTCGTCCTTGGTCGCTGCTGGCCTCGTGCCTCGCCTGCGCGCCGCGGGCATGCGCGTGTCGGTGATGGTCCCCAGCGATGACCCGGTGACGCAGTTGCGTGAAGCGCTGCGAGCGGTCGCCGTCGCCGAACCGCCCGCCGGTGGGGTGGCCGACATCGTCAAGTCGGTTGTCAGAGAGGACGCCGCGCCGATGGTGCTCGTCGTCGACCAACTCGAGGAGCTGTGGACCCTTGCGGGTGAGCAAGAGCGAATCCGCTTCGGAACCGGTTTGGCGAGCGCGATCGCCGACTGCATCGAGCCACCACCGTTCCACGTCGTGGCCACGCTGCGCGCCGACTTCTTCGACCGGCCGCTCGCCGACCCTGCGTTCGGCCCGCTGGTGGCGGACAGCCCGTTCGCCGTCAGCCCGATGAGCCCGCACGAGTTGCACTCGGCGGTGGTCGCACCAGCCGCCGCGTGGGGTGTCGTGTTCGAGCCCGGACTCGACGGTGAAGTGGTCGCCGACGTCGCCAGTCAACCGGCGAGCCTGCCGCTGCTGCAGTTCACGCTGACGGAGCTGTTCGAGCGACGCGACGGGGCGGTGATCACGCGCCACTCGTACGACTCACTGGGTGGGATCGCCGGCGCGATCGCCAGCCGTGCCGAGCAGCTGTACTCGTCGCTCGACGCTGCGGGCCAGCACGCCACGCGGCGGCTGTTCAGCCGCCTGGTGATCCCGGGCGAGGGCACCGAAGACACCCGTCGGCGGGTTCGATTCGGTGATCTCCCCGATGGCTCGGGCATGCTCGTGCAACTCTTCGAGTCACATCGCCTGCTGGTGGCCGACCGCGATGCGACGACGCGGGAGCCGACGCTTGAAGTCGCTCACGAGTCGCTGCTGCGATCGTGGCCGCGCCTGCGCCAGTGGCTGCTCGAGGATCGCGACCTGATCCGTGTGCTACGCCACGTCGGCGCCACCGCCGACAGTTGGGTCGCTGCGGGCAGGGCCGAGTCCGAGCTGTACAGAGGCACGCGACTCGAGGAGGCAGTCGCTCTGCTCGAGTCGGACACCGACCGGTTCACGTCGCTCGAGCGCGAGTTCGTCGAGGCGAGCAGTGCAGCTGCACTGGCAGCGGCTGAACACGAGCGCCGGGCCCGGCTTCGCCTTCGGCGCGGCTTCGTTGCGACGGCGGTCGCGCTTCTGGTCGCGCTCGTCGCTGGGTCTGTCGCGCTGGTGCAGAAGCGCGCCGCGTCGCGCGAGGCTGATGCCGCCGATGTCGCCCGGCTGATCTCGCTCTCGCAGAGCCTCGTCGGTACCAAGCGCGACGTGTCAATGCTGCTCGCGGTCGAGGCAGCGCAGCGAGATCCCGGCCCAGCGACGACCGGCGCGTTGCAGACGGCTCTCTACGCCGATCCGACGTTCCTGCGGTACCTGCACAGCGAAGCGGACAGCGGCGGCCAACTGGCGTTCAGCCGCGACGGTCGATACCTCTACACCAACCCGATGCTGCCCGGTGTGGGCCCGGTTCGGTTCGATCTCGAGTCCGGCTCGAGTCGGTCGGTTCCGATTCCCGGTCTCGACGACGAGACCAGCGTCGGGTGGTTCACGCCCGTTGACGATGCGGTTGGTCTCGTGACTCGCATCGGGGGTGATCCCGCGGCGCGGTCGACGATCGATCGCATCGATCTCACCGACGGACGAGTCTTGGCCAGCGCGCCGTTGCCAGCCGAGGGGGCGTACATCGCCCTCGCCCCGAACGAGCTTCGCGCCGCCGTCACGACCCTGGGCAGCTCGGGAAGACAAGGACACGTGGTCGTGATCGACGTCGCCACGATGCGCATCGTCGCGACCTTCGATCAGCCCGGTCCAGCGTACGAAGGGCCCTACTCCTTCTACGGCCCAGCGACCTGGCTGGACGAGGAGCGATTGGTGGTCGGCAGCCCTAGCGGCCGCATCGCCGTGTGGGACATGGCTTCGGGTGCGATCACGACGCGTCTGAACGACCCACCCGAAGCGGACATGCCGGAGGTCAACATCGTCGAAGCCACATCGGACGCCGTGGTCGCGATCGGTTCTGGCGGGATGATGGCCTACGACCTCCGTACCGGTATCCGTCGGTGGCCGGAGACGCGTCCAGCCGCCTTGTCAGTCGTGATCGATCGCGCCGCGAACGTCGTGTGGGCCCAGGAGGGCGGACCAGGATCGAGCCGAATGTTCGCCTATGACCTCGCCACGGGTGAGCGGGTGCAATTGCCACTCGACACCCAGCACGGCACGGTGTGCCATGCAACGACGAGTCCCGACTCGTCGGTCATCGCCGTGTCCAGTTGCAACGAGGGCGTGATCGCGCTGTGGGCGCTCGACGGCTCGACCTCCACTGGCACGCCGCTCGAGGGCGCTGGCTGGGCGACGGCCGCAGATCTCTGGAGCCCGGACGGCCGCTACGTCGCCGCGTTCCGTCTCGACTCGCCGAGCTCGGTCGAAGTCGTCGACACGCACGATCTGACTCACATCGCTGCGGACGGCCTCTTCGCCACGCCGTCGGACTCGCCGATCCTTCGACCGGACGACATCTTGCAGACGGTCGGGGAGGACAATCACGTTCTCGAGTTCGATCCGCATACCCGGCAGACGCGAGACACCGGCATCGTCCTTCCTGGTGGACAGGTCGTCGCCAACGTAGGGCTCTACGAAGACCTCACCGCGTATGGCCTCGACGATGGGACCATCGTGATCGTCGACGCCGGCCGCGGTCGCATCCTGCGGTCGATCCATACCGACATGATCGCCGTGTACGGCCTCGACTGGAGTGCCGATGGCCGGCTCCTCTTCGCCGCCGGTCAAACCGAACAGGCCGAGGTGTTCGAGGCGAGCACTGGCGAGCAGGTCGCAACGCTTCCGGCTCCAGCCGGGAGCCTTCAGGTGAGTCCGGACGGACGACTTGTGGCCACCGTCGCCTTCGACGGCGAGATCAACTTCTTCGAGACGTCCACGCTCGAGCACAGTGGCGACCCCGTGAAGGGGGTCGTCGGATCGCAGGTGCAATTCACTCCCGACGGGCGCACGTTGGTTTCGAGCGGTTTCGACAACACGATGCGACTGATCGACGTCGATTCCCGCCGGCAGATCGGCACGCCTCTGGCGATCGCCGCTTGGGGTGCCAACTTCTCGCCGGACTCGACTCAGATGGCCATCACCACCGACCGCGGCGTTGTGCGGTTGGGGCTCGATGCGGCGACGCTGACCGCCGCTGCATGTCGTGCCGCAGGTCGTGAGCTCACCGCCGACGAGTGGAAGCAGTACATCGGCGGAACGCCGCACCGCCTGTGCAGCGGTTGAGGCCGGCGAGGTACCGGAGGTCGCGTATTGCCTCCCGAACTCCCACGGGAGGCGCGACCGACGGCGCGTCCCGATAGGTTCGGCACAGCGCCGCGCAGCGCAGCGCCTCGGGATGTCTTTCCCCTCGGATCCGCAGTTCGATCGAAGGGGCCGCCTGATGCACAGCTATCAACCTCAATGGCCAGCCGCCGACGCAAGTCGCGTACCGCTTTCGCCCGCAGATTTCGTCTATCGCGATGCTTCCGACGTCGCCAGGTTTGCTGCGCAGGAGCCGCTCACGACGTGGTACACCTGGCCCGACGTCTGGCACTTGGATGATGAGGGGCGGTGGCAGTGCTGCTCGAGAGGCTCCAGTCTCGACTCGGTGCGGCGGTTCGCACAAGCGCCTCGGCAAATGCTCGATTGCCGTCTCTCGTCGACGGGTTCGCCCTGCCCGAACAACTGGCTGGTGCTGGAACCCCGGCATCCCTGGAACGCGGATCGGTACGACGTCACGGAAGAAGACGCAGCAGCGTTCTTGAGGCTCCGCAGCGGGCTGGCGGCTTGCGGCGTCACCCTGCTCGATGTTGTGGTGTTCGACCAGGCGTGCCATTGGTGGTCATTGTCCGAGTTGACGTCGGGGTCGACCGCGTGGGCCTTTGGCGTTTTGCCGAATCGTCGAACCCGCGGTCGCGCGACTGGCCGGTGATGCCGACCGTCGGTCTGTTCATAGCTGCACTCGCTCAGCGGTTCGATCGGGAAGCCATATGAGTGTTGACTCATCATGAGGAATAACTCATAATGAGCGACCGGTGAGGAGCTCGAGGAGGAAGGATTGATCTGATGGCACGAACCAAGTTCTCCACGCTCCGCGAGGCAGTCGTCGTCAGGCCCGGCGCGACCGAGCGTCTTGCCCGTTTGCGTGCGGAGACGCTCGAGGAAATTCGGCTGTACGAGCTCCGGCACGGTGAGGCAATCAGCCAGGCTGAGCTCGCCGGGCGGCTCGACGTGACTCAGGGGGCGATTTCCAAGCTCGAACATTCCGACGACGTTCGCGTATCGACGCTACGCCAATACCTCGACGCGCTTGGCGCCCGACTCGAGCTTGTGGCGGTATTCGACGAGGAGGGTCGTCGCGTGCCGATCCATCTCGGTCGCGATTCCGTAGCCTGACCGCGATGCGCATGATCGTGCGCAACGCCCTCGACGGCGCGGGCCCGCCGCGCGCTCAGGGGGCGTCGCTCATGATGCGACGGATCCGTGCGTCGGCAACGGCGACGCCGTGTTCGAGGATGAAGATGGGATTGAGATCGATCTCGGCGATCTCCGAGACATCCACCACGAGGCTGGAGATGCGGTGCAAGACGTCGCGGATGGCGTCGACGTCGAGTGTGGTGGCACCCCGGTAGCCGGTGAGCAGCGGATAGGACCGCAGCGACGTCAGCATCTCGTCGACGTCGTGATCGGTCAGCGGTGCAACGCGGACGGCGATGTCGGCGAGCACCTCGACGGCGGCGCCGCCTCGACCGACGACGACGAGCGGCCCGACGAGCGGATCGCGGTTGACGCCGACGATCATCTCCAGACCCGATTCGATCTGTTCCTGCACAAGGAGGTGGTGCGCTTCGTCGGCCAACCCCGCCTCGGCGAGCGCGGCACGGATCGTGCGCGCGGCCTCCGCCGCCGCCGCTCCCGTGGCGATGCCGGTGCGCACACCACCGACGTCGCTCTTGTGGATGGCTGCCGCCGCCTTGACGACGACGGTGCCACCGAGGGCGACCTGTGCCGCCTCCGCTTCTTCCGGCGTCGACACCACCTGGCTGCGAACCGATGGGACTCCGCACGCCTCGAGCAATGCCGCGACCGTGCCGGTGTCGAGCCAGCCGTCCTCCGTGGCCGGCCCGGCGTTGACGATGCAGCGAGCCCGCTCGGTGTCGAACGCCGGTCGCGGCACCTCGCCTTGCTGTCCACGCGGATCGTTGTCCCACGCGATGGCCCGCGCCAGGGCGCGGGCGGCGTTCTCCGGTGCAGTGAACGACGGGATGCCGGTCGCATGCAACGTGGCTGGCGGACCCTCGCGGTTCATGAACACGCCGACGAGGGCGACGTCGTCGGCCAGCTCGGCGCGGGCGGCGATCAGCTCGTCGGCAACGTCGACCGATCGAGTGATCAGCGGCGTGTTGAAGAGCACCATGACGGCATCGACATCCGGCTCGGCACCGACGATGCGCGTGACGTGCCCGTACTGACCAGCCGTGGCACTGGCGATCATGTCGACCGGGTTGGACACGCTTGCCTCCGGTGGGAGCAGTGACCGCAGCCGCGCAGCCGTCGGCGCGGCCAACTCAGGGACCTCGAGACCGTGCGTTTCGCACGCGTCGGCGGCGAGGATCCCCGGTCCACCGCCGTTGGTGACGATCGCCACGCGGCGCCCTCGGTAGCGCCGAGCCGAGCTCAACACCGTCGCCAAGTCGAGCATCTCCTCGATCGAGCCGGCGCGGATGACGCCGGCTTGGCGGAGCAAGGCGTCGACTCCCACGTCGCCGCCCGACAGCGCTGCCGTGTGTGACGCCGCCCCCCGGCGCCCGGCCACGGTGCGTCCCGCCTTCACGGCGACGATGGGAACGCGTCGGCTGATGCGTTGGGCGACGCGCACGAACGATGCCGGGTCCGGAATCGATTCGAGGTACAGCAAGATCACGTCCACCGCCGACTCGTCCTCCCAGTAGCGAAGGAAGTCGTTGGTCGACACGTCGGCCGCGTTGCCGATCGACACGAAGCTGCCGATGCCGATGCCGCGGGCGTCCGCCGCATCGAGGACGGCGAGCCCGACTGCGCCCGACTGGCTCAGCAGGAACGCGCCACCTGCTGGGGGGAGCGTCCGGCTGAACGTGGCGTTGAACCGTCCGTCGCCGACACCACCAAGGATTCCCGTGCAGTTGGGCCCCAGCAAGCGCACGCCGCGTTCGCTCGCGGTCGCCGCAAGGCGCGCCTGGCGGATCACGCCCTCCTGCCCGACCTCGGCGAACCCCGCCGAGATCACGCACACCGCCCCGATGCCGAGATCACCGGCTTGGGCCACCACGCCCATGGCCGCGTCAGCCGGGACGCAGACGACGACGAGATCGGGCCGAACCGGGCAGGAGGCGAGGTCCGGGAACGCGGCGATGCCGCGCACCTCGGCATGGTGCGGGTTGATGGGCAGCACAGTCCCGCGGAAGCCACTGTCGACGAGATTGCCGAACAGGAGTCCGGCGATCGTCGCCGGGTCTTCCC
>DATBKA010000484.1:0-7203 GCA_036556105.1 Ilumatobacteraceae bacterium
ATCACGCAGAAGCAACTGCTGTCGCCTCGTCACGTGTGGATGGCGAGCAAGGAGACCGACACGATCACCTCGCGGCCGGAGAGCTTCATCGAAGGCGCCGGCACCACGCTGAAGGCTGCGGTCGACGTCGCCCGCAAGCAGGGAGTGGCGATGATGGCCGACCTGCCCTTCCACATCCAGACGAAGATGTACACCGGGAACGAGAACACGTTCTATGCGAACTGCGCGCTGCGCAAGGTTGCCGCGTACTTCAACCTGCACAAGAACGTCTCGACCTGGAAGACGTGGCTGGCGTCGGGCGGACCGATCCTCGCCGCGTTCAACGTCGACTCGTCATGGGACAACGCGGCCAGCAACGGCGGCAACATCGACACCTTCCACCCCGAGACCGTTCGCGGCGGGCATGCCGTGTGCATCGTCGGCTATCGGGAAGACGGGCGGTTCATCGTGCGCAACAGCTGGGGCACGACGTGGGGCGACAAGGGCTTCGGCTACCTGCACCCCGACTACATCGCTGCCGCGTTCTTCGACGAGTCGTACGGGGTCACCCTCTAGTACTTCACGGGGATGCGCCGGACCGCAACGCAAGTGTCTGCTCGGCCCGCGCCCTGACCCCCGATTCGCCGAGCTGTTGGCGCACATCGTTGGCAAACGAGCGCAGGTCGAAGAACGAGTAGTGCCCGTCGACGCTGAGGGTCGGCGGGCCGACGATGGCGGCGATCTCCGACTCCTCGGCCGTGAGCTCCGCCGGCGTGTAGCCGAGCCTGTCCACGACGATGCCGGTGAAGCCGATCGCGGCGACGGACGTCATCCACTCATCGGTGGGCTGGGTCTCGAGCACCTTCTGGTAGTCGGGGACGCGACCACGCATGGCGCCGAAGCTCCAGTTGAGACTCGGCTCGTAGATGTAGCCAGCAGCCAGTTCGAACTCGCCCACTCCGTTGCGCGGCGGCGCCTCCGGAAACGGTTGGTACGGCAGGTTGAACACCGCGGCGCCGGAGCCGAGCCGATCACGCACGACAGCGAAGAACGCGCGGTCGCTGGCGAACTTGGCATGGGCAGTTGCGTACGCCGGGGCGTCGTTGCCGCCTTGATCGACAAACGCGACCAGGACGACAAGTGCGGCGACCGCGGTCGGTGCCCACCGGGCGCGTGCCGGCCGCGGCGCCCACCGTCGCTGCAGCCAACGACCGATGCGATCGATCGCCATCGCCAAACCGATCACGGTCAAGAAGGCGATCACGATCGAGATTCGGTTCCACGCCCGGATCTCGCGCAAGCCGAGGGCGGAGATGAGGAACGAGACGCCACCGGACGCACCGATCAGCATGCACGCCACCGCGAGCACGGCGAGGCGACTGATGGTCAGTTCGTTCACGTCCGGGTTCGCAGGAGCGTGCCGACCCACCAGCCGGCGGGCACCGACGGCCAGGATCACGACGAGCGCGATCGCACCGAGCAGGCCCAGTTGTTGACCCGACTCCGCCTTGTAGAAGATCTCCTTGCCGAGCGACCGCGTGCCCGCTCGATCGAGCACGCCGAGGCGGTGGCCCTCCCGCGGCACGAACAGTTGGAAGATCTTCAATCCGTAGATCTGCGTCTCGAACGGTGAGCGATGCGCGACCGCCGTGTTCCGTCCGTGGCGCAGCGTGTTCAGCAGGCTGGGACTGACGTTGGCGGCGAAGGCCACGACACCGATCGCGAGGATGAGCGCGGCCGAGGCAACCGGCCGCCAGGCGCGGGCGACGAGCGCATGGAGCCCACCCGCCACGGCGACGAGCAGCATCGAGAACACGAAGTAGTAGGGACCGGTGGACGCCAAGGCGATCGCTGCGACCACCACCAACCACGTGCGCCGCGAGCGCAGATCGAGCCCGCGCTGCGCGGTGCGCAGCAGCGGCAGCGGTTCATCGAGCAGTGCCAGCGCCAGCAGCACTCCGATCGGAACCATCTCGTAGCCGCTCAGCAGCAGATGGCCTTCGCCGCGCAGGAAGTGATACGGAGCGAACGCGTACACGAACGCTCCTGCGGCAGACGCGACCCGTGACCAGCCGAATCGGCGCAGCACGAGGTGGGACGTGAACGCCACTGCTGCGAACGTGCCGATGAAGAAGACGTTGACTGCTGCTCCCGGCCCGCCGGTGATGTTGGCGAGCAGGCGCAGGACGAGCAGGTGGAGGTTGTCGGAGCCATGCGGCAGGTCGGCCAGGTCCTGCCCGAACGGCCAGCCCATGTTGGGGTTGTGGAGGTAGCCGCCGTGCTGACCCAAGCTCCGCGCCAGCATGAGGTAGAAGTCGGCGTCGCCGCCGCGCGCCCAGGGCTCACGCCATGCCGCCCGCCATAATCGCAGGTGGACGGCCACAACTGCCACTGTCCCCGCGGCGACGAGCGCCGCTTCGACCAGCCACGAGCGCCAGGGCGTTCGTGTCCGTTCTGCCGTCACGCTTTCCGGCCGATCGCGATGACGGACAACCCGAACGGCAGGCTGAACCTGCGCAGCAAGGCGCGCTCGGCTCGCGCCGCCTGACCGAGCAGTCCGCCGAGCCCGCTCGCGTTGCGACCCGTGTCGCTCTTGTGCTTGCCGCGTTCGAGCACGCCCATCACAGCGGCCGGCGGAACCAAGAACGAGTAGGCGCCCGTGGCCCGCACGAGTTCCAGCCCGGAGCGACGGATCATCGTGCGCATCTCCTCGAGGCTGAACCGCCGGGCCGTGTGCGTGACCTCGTCGTGCCCGCGCCACAGGCGCTTGCCGCCCGGCTCCATCAAGCAGACAAGACCCCCATGTTTGGTGACGCGCGCAAGTTCGTCGACGACTGACTGCGGATCCGGGTTCATGCGATGGCACAAGGCGGTGACGCACAGAACGGCATCGAATGCGCCGTCGCGGTGGGGGACGTGGTTGATGTCCGCACGCGTCGCCCGATAGCCCGGATGGTCATGGACCGCTGCATTCATGGCGGAGGCCTCGTAGTCGTCGAGCACAGTGATGGCACGATCTGCCAACCACGAGCCCGTCGCGCCCGAGCCTCCGCCGGCGTCGAGGAAGATGGTGTGGCCATCGATCGGTCCCAAGTGCGGGGTGACCAAGGTCTGGAGCAGTGTGCGTGTCGATCGGTACCACCAGTGCCGCTCGCCGGCCTCGGCCATCCGCCGGTACTCGTCCTCATCCACGGCATCGATCATGTCATGCCCGGCCTCCCTATCATCTGGAGGTGCCCCCGGATCTGTCCGCCACGACGTGCGTCGTCACCGGTGGTCTCGGCTTCATCGGCTCGAACCTGTGTCACGAGCTCGTTGCCCAAGGCGCCACGGTCCGCGTGATCGATGCCCTGGTCGACGAGCACGGCGGTGATCGGCGCAACGTCGACGGCCTCGATGTCGAGGTGATCATCGCCGAGATCGGCGAGACGCAGGTTGCCGATGCCATCGCCGACGCCGATGTCGTGTTCAACGTCGCTGGGCAAGTCAGCCACACGGCGTCGATGCGCGACCCGCTACGCGACCTGCACCTCAACGCCGTCACACATGCTTCCTTCCTGGAGATGCTGCGCCAAGTGAACCCGGCGGCGCGCGTCGTGCACACGTCGACGCGACAGGTCTACGGACGGCCGCTGCGCAATCCCGTCGACGAAGGGCACCCGACGGCGCCGATGGACGTCAACGGAGTTGCCAAGCTGGCCGGCGAACAGCTCCACCTCGTGTACCACAGCGCCCATGGCATGGCCACTACGTGCCTGCGGCTGACGAACGTGTACGGCCCGCGCCAGCGGCTGACCAGCGGCGAGCTCGGCTTCCTGCCGGTGTTCATACGCGCCGCGTTGGTCGGCGAGCCGATCCGCATCTTCGGCGACGGCAGCCAACGCCGCGACTGCCTGTACGTCGCCGACGTGATCGACGCCCTGCTGGCCGCGACTGCGCCCGAAGCTGCCGGCAAGGTCTACAACGTCGGCCACGAAATCGACCACTCGCTGGCCGAGATCGCCACAGCCGTCATCGGCGCCGCGGGCAGCAGCAGCGAGCTCCATCTCGTGCCGTGGCCCGACGAGAACCGCCGAATCGACATCGGATCGTTCCACACCGACAGCACGGCGATCGCCGCCGCCCTCGGCTGGAAAGCGTCGACCACGCTCGATGAAGGCTTGCGGGCCACCGTCGCGTTCTATCGTGGTCACCCGTGGTACCTGTCGTCGACCTGAGTCGGCGCGGTCGACGGTTTGCCCCGGCCTTCGCACAAGCAGCGGAACGGATCGCGACCAGCGGCCGCTTCCTGCTCGGCGCTGAGCTCGAGGCGTTCGAGACCGAGTTCGCCCAGGCCGTCGGCGCGCCGTACTGCGTCGCTGTCTCGTCGGGTGCCGCAGCGCTGCAGTTGGCTCTGGCCGCCGCCGGCATCGGCGACGGAGACGAAGTGCTCGTGCCGGCGTTCACTGCCGTCCCGACGGCGTCGGCAGTCGCCGCCCTCGGGGCGACGCCACGGGCGATCGACGTCGATCCGGACTCGGCGTGCGTCACCACCGCGACCGTGGCCGCCGGTCGCACGGCGCAAAGTCGCGCTGTCGTTCCCGTTCACCTGTACGGCCTCCCGGCGGCCCTCCCCGACACCGACCTGGATGTGATCGAGGACGCCGCCCAGGCGCACGGCGCGTTGCACGGCGGCCGGCGGTCGATCGCCACGGCGTACAGCTTCTATCCCACGAAGAACCTCGGCGGCATCGGCGACGGCGGGGCCGTCGTCACCGACTCGGAGCACATCGCGCAGCGTGTGCGCATCCTGCGCGTCCACGGCATGTCGGACCAATATGTGCACGAGTACGTGTCCCAGAACTTCCGCATGTCCGAGCTCGAGGCCGCGTGGCTGCGCCTGGCCCTCAGGGAGCTCACGGTCGATGTCGCCCGGCGGCGTTCGATCGTCGCCCACTACCGCTCGGCGGCCCCGCAGCTGCGCTGGCAGACCGGCCACACGCAGCACGGGTACCACCTCGCCGTGTTTCGCAGCACCGAGCGCGACCTCGTCCGCAAGACGCTCGAATCTGCCGGCGTGGCGACCGCGATCCACTACCCATTGGCGATCACTCAACAGCCGGGCTACAGCGATCTGGACCACCCCCCGTGCCCGAACGCCGAGGCGTGGGCGGCGGAGTGCATCAGCGTGCCCTGCTTTCCGGAGATGACCGATGCCGAGATCGAGCATGTCGGCGGCGTGCTGGCGGGACTCGGCACATGACGGCCGTCACCAGCGTGTCGGCCATCTTCCCGTGCTACAACGACGCCGAGACGATCGGCGGCCTGGTCGACGACGTCCATGCCGCACTTCGGCCACTGGTCGCGGACGTCGAGGTGATCGTGGTCAACGACGGTTCAGCCGATGCGTCACGACCGACTCTCGATGCGATGTGCACGACCAGACCGTGGCTGCGCGTCATCCATCACGAAGTCAACGGAGGCTACGGCAAGGCCTTGCTCAGCGGGTTCGCCGCGGCGAACAACGAGTGGATCTTCTACACCGATGGCGACGCGCAATACGACGCCAGCGAAGCTGCACTGCTCGTGCCGATGGCAACCGACGACGTCGATGACGTCCAGGGCTACAAGATCGGACGCGGCGACCCGTGGTACCGCAAGGTGATCGGACGCATCTACCACCACGTCGTCAAGGTGCTGTTCAACCTGAAGGTTCGCGACACCGACTGCGATTTCCGGTTGTTCCGTCGCAAGTTGATCATCGATCCGCCACTGACTTCGACGACGGGCGTGATCTGCGTGGAGATGATGCGTTCGTTCGATCGCGCTGGAGCGCGGTTCGTGGAAACACCCGTCCACCACTACTTCCGCCCCTCGGGCAAGTCGCAGTTCTTCCGGCTGCCGGCGATCTCGCGCAGCGCGGTGCAGTTGCTCGCGCTGTGGTGGCGGATGGTGATCCGTGAACGTTGAAGCAGACATCCGCCGCGGCGCCGACTGGTTGGCGTCGGACGACGGAGCCACATGGATGTTCCGAGCCGCCCTCGCCGTGTCCTGCGTGCTCCTCTACGTCGTCGGACGGAAGCAGTGGTTCACCGCCGACGACTGGGCCTTCGTGTTCACACGCGAGCGGTTCCACCGAGCCGGCGGTCTCGGCGACATGCTGTTCCGGGCCCAGGACGGTCATTGGATGACGATCCCGATCATCGTCTTCCGCGTCATCAAGGCAGTGTTCGGCACCGGCTCGTACTGGCCGTACCTGATCCCGACGATGGTCTGCCATCTCGCCACCGCGGTGATGCTGAGGCGTCTCTGCCTGCGCGTTGGAGTGCGACCGTGGACGGCGACGATCTTGGCGTCGATGCTCGCCGTGTTCGGCAGTGGTTGGGAGAACATCGTCTTCGCCATCCAGATCGTCTACAACCTGTCGCTGCTGGCGTTCCTCGTTCACGTGACTTTGATCGATCATGACGGACCACCCGACCGCCGTGACGCCCTCGGTGCCATCGCCGGCCTCATCGCCGTGTCCTCGTCCGGCTTCGGCCCGTTCTTCATCCTCGGCGTGGCCACCTTCACCGTGATGCGCCGCCGGTGGCGGGCCGCCCTCATCGCCGTCGTTCCGATGGCGCTCGCCGAGGCGTGGTGGTGGTTGTTCTGGGGCCAAGATCCCGCCGGCGAGTCACTGCGAGGATCGCGGGCCGAGATCCCTGCCTACGTTCGCCGCGGGCTCGAGGCGGTGTTCCAGGACCTGACGTCGATGGCGTCGTTGGTCGGCATCTCGATGATCGCCACCGTCGCCGTGCTGTTGTGGCGACGCCGCGATGCGACATCCCACGACGTGCTGTTCTCGCTCGCGCTCACGAGCGTGGCGATCTACGTCGGACTGGCGATTCAGCGCGGCGGGCTCGGTGTCGACAACGCCGCCTCTGCGCGATACGCGTACGTCGGCGCGGTCCTCCTGATCCCTGCCTTCGGCGTCGCCGTCGACCTGCTGGGCAGGGTTGCGCCACCGGCGCTGTGGGCCGGGTACCTCGTGCTCGGTGGCGCAACCGCCGTGAACATCGGTGCCTTGGTGTCCAACGGCGACGAGTGGGCGGCCCGATCTGGCGGTGAACGCACGTTGTTGGCGCTCGTCGCCGCCTCGCCATTGCTGGCGACGGTCGACCAGAACATCGCGCCGCTGTATCCGGCCAGTCCTGACGTTCGCGTCGGCGACATCGCCGAGCTGGTCGATGACGGAGCGATCCA
>DATBKA010000485.1:0-1718 GCA_036556105.1 Ilumatobacteraceae bacterium
ACGCGCTACGGCAAGATCGAAGACATCGTCACCGGGCTCGAGGTCGTCCTCGCCGACGGCACCATCGTGCACACCGGCCACGGTCCTGCGGCGGCGATGGGGCCGGACTTGACCCAGCTGTTCGTCGGCAGCGAGGGCACACTCGGTGTCATCACGCGGGTGTGGTTGCGCGCCCACCCCGTACCCACTCACGAGCGGCGCGCCGCCTACGCGTTCGGCGACTTCGTGTCGGGCATCGAGGCTTGCCGGTTGATCCTGCGCCGCGGCGCAACGCCCGCGGTGCTGCGCCTGTACGACAAGGCCGAGACGCAACGCGCCCATGCCGGCGACGGGTCACAATGCGCACTGCTCGTGCTCGACGAAGGCGACATCGGTCTGGTCGAAGCGACGATCGGTGTGGTCGAGGACGAATGTGCCGCCGCCCTGCCGGCTTCGAGTGAGCTCGTCGATCGCTGGCTGGAGCATCGCAACGACACGCATGCCCTGCAGGACCTGACCCGCAAGGGTCTCGTCGTCGACACCATGGAGATCGCCGCCCCCTGGTCGCGCTTGCCCGCGGTGTACTCCGATGCCTGGGCAGCGCTGATGGCGGTGCCCCACGCCCGAGTCGCCAGCTGCCACCTCTCACACAGCTACTCCGACGGCGCCTGCCTGTACTTCACCTTCGCCGCCTCTCCCCCACCCGACGAGATCGAGTCGACGTACATCGCCATGTGGGATGCGGGTCAGCGGGCGGTCCTGGCCGCCGGTGGCAACCTCTCCCACCATCATGGAATCGGTCTCAACAGGGCACGATTCATGGCCGAAGCGATGGGCCCGGCGTTGGCGACCCTGCAAGCGGTGAAGGATGCGCTCGATCCGCGCGGGATCCTCAACCCCGGCAAGCTCGGCCTGACGTCGCCGTTCGGCGTCGTCGGGTGGCCATGAGCAAGCTCGACTGGGATGCGTTGCGAGCGGGTGGCAGCGTCGCGTTGTTGTTCGCCGTGCCGTTCTCGATCGCAGCGCGCATCGTGGCCGAGGGAGACCACAGCGACGGCGTCGCCGCGCTGCTCAGCCTCGCCGCCGTCGTCGGCTTCATCCTCGGGGCCGGCGTCGCCGCGTGGGTCCAACGTCTCGAGTTACCGCTCAAGCATGGAATCATCTGCGCCGTGGGCACCTACGTCGGCGCGCAGACGATCTTCATCGTGGTGCGCGCGATCCGCGGCAACGAGATTCGATGGCTGGCCGCGCTGTTCAACCTCACGGTGGTCGCTGTCGCCGGACTGATCGGCGGCGGAATGGGCGGGGCGATGCTGCGCCGCGGCCTCAAACCGTCGTCACAGCGAGGCGCATCGTGAGCGTGCTCGTCATCGACGTTGGCACGTCGGGACTGCGTGCGGCGGTCGTCGATGAGCACGGCGACGTACACGGTCTCGAATATGTCGCGTCCCCACCATCGACACCGTTCCCAGGCCTCGTCGAGTTCGACGGCGAAGCGATGGCGGCTGCCGTCGTGCAGGCAGCGACGCGATCGTTGGAGATCGCCGGTCCTGTCGACGCCGTCGGCATCACCAACCAGCGCGCCTCGACCGTGCTGTGGGACCGGACCACCGGCGAACCGGTCGGGCCGGCCATCGGCTGGCAGGACCTGCGCACGGTGTTCGACTGCATCACGGCCAAGGCCCAGCACGAGCTGGCGCTGGCGCCGAACCAGTCGGCGACCAAAGTGGCGTGGCTGC
>DATBKA010000486.1:0-2260 GCA_036556105.1 Ilumatobacteraceae bacterium
CGGCCATTTCCGAGGCTTCCGCGGTCCACTCGGCGGTCACGCCCGCCGACGTGACGGCGGTCCAGGTCTGCGTCCCGACTCGTCGATCGGCCCGGGGCGCCCTCTGTCGGGTAACGGCTGAGTCTGGACGTTTTCGTAACGGTTGATGCTTGACACCTTCGGGTTGGGATTTGTCAGCGAGCGGCTGCTCGCTTCTTGCGTATGGGTCCCTTCGTTGTTCGGGCGATGGTGCGGATGAGTTCGTTGCCGTCCCAGACCTCGAGGATCTCGGGTAGGACGTGCACGTCGACGGTGCGGCCTTCGCGGTGTTTGCCGACGGAGAGCTGTTGGTAGGCGACGGTGATGACGCCGTTGGTCGCGACGTGGCGGGTGATCCAGGTGTCGCCGGTGTGAGTGTCGCGCAGTGCGTCGAGGTGAGCATCAACCGGTGGAGCCGCTTGGGCGCGGTTCGCATAGAACCGCTCGGCGGGCACGACGTTGCCGATGCCTTGATGGGGTCGGCTGGTGTTGTAGTCGGCCACCCAGTCGTCCAGTTGTGCCTGGGCGGTGTCGAAGTCGGCGAACACCTGCCCGGCCAGGAACTCCACTCGCAAGCTCCGGTGGAACCGTTCGATCTTGCCGGTCGTGGTCGGTGAGCGCGGTGCGGTGAGGCGATGCGCGATGCCGTTCTCCCGACAGATCCGATCGAAGAGCACTTCGATCGGACGGGCCGCGAACCGCCCGGTGAAGACCTTGCCGTTGTCGGTCAGCACCTCATCAGGCACGCCGTGGTGGCGCAGCGCTTCCGCGAAGTGCCCGCACACCGCTCGCGTGACGGCTCGGGTCATCAACCCCGCCGCCACACAGAACCGGGAGTGATCATCGACGCCGGTGAGCACTTTGCACTCGGTCCCGTCAGCCAGCAGGACCCCACCCACGACATCGAGCTGCCACAACTCCATCGGCCGGCCCCGTTCCCACCGCTTGTAGCTGGCCAGCCGCCGGCGACGAGCGCCCGGCACGATCAGCCCATGGCGCACCAACGCCCGATAGATCGCCATCGTCGACGGCAACGGATCAACCCCTTCACGACCCAGCTGGTGCTGCAATCGGATCGGCCCCCAATACGGACGCTGCCGTCGCAGCTCACACACCCGCGCTTCGACCGTCGCGGCCATCTGATGCGGACACGACCCCGGCCGATGCGACCGATCCGCCAACCCCTCCAGCCCGTCGGCCTCATAACGCGCCAACCACGTGTGCACCGTCTGGCGCGACACCCCCCACTTCGCCGCCACATCAGTGACCGACAAGCCATCAACCTGCACCGCAAGCACTGCCTGATAACGCTGTTCCATCTTGCTGAGCTCCACAAGCACTCGACCCACCTCCTCGACCGCAGCCGAGAACCGTGGGAACCGAGGTGTCGAGCATCAACCGATACCGCGTCAAGCATCAGCCGAAACCGCGTCAAGGAACAGCCGTGACCGATCCGTCAAGGATCAGCCGTTCCAAAACAAAAACACCGAGCCGGGAAGGAGATTCGAACTCCTGACCTGCTCATTACGAGTGAGCTGCTCTACCGACTGAGCTATCCCGGCGGAAGCCGTAGAGCTTAGCCAGCGGCGTGTGTGGCGACGGCCGGAAGATGGAGCACGAGCCGCTCGAGCAGCAGCACCTCGTTCGGGTTGAACTCGAACGAGGCGCGCGCTTCCCGGCACGCGTCGAGGGCCCGGGCCGCGGCGGCGGGGTCGACGGCGAACGCGGGGCGATCGGCGTTCACCGACGGGACCGCGTCGGCCAGCGCGTCCCGGTAGACGGACTCGAACGCCGTGATGCCCTCGAGCAGCGCGTCGATGCGAGATCGCCGCGACTCGCGCTTCTGGCGGTCGGTGACCCGCTTGCGCATCGCCTGCGCGGTCCGGGGCGCGTACTGGCGGCGCTCGATCTCCTCCTCGAGCTCGTCGAGCTCGGCCTGCTGGGCGGCTTCGAGTCCGGTGAGCGTGTCCTTGATCACCTGGCCCAATCCCTCGGCGAGCGCGAGCGCGGTGGCGCCGGTGCCGTCCACGCGGGAGGGAACGTCGGCGAACGCGGCCCGCAGCTCACGCAGTGGACCGCTCAGCGCGACGGCGCGGTCGAGCCGGCCCCCGCTGAGACGCGCGGCCAGCTCGGACTCCGTGGCGTCGATCCCGCGTCGCTCGAGCTCCGCGAGCAGCACGTCGGTACCGAGCGCGCCGAAGTCGATGCGCTGGCAGCGGGAGCGGATCGTCTCGAGCACCTC
>DATBKA010000487.1:0-3901 GCA_036556105.1 Ilumatobacteraceae bacterium
TGGTTCCACCGAGCACGTTCGTCTTCGGCTCGGCAACTCCGTCGACCACCGCCAACACGGGGATGCCGCGTGTGCCGATCATGTCCACCCCTTGGTGGCGGCGGCCACCACTGCGCGGCGCGCCCCACGTGTCGGCGAACGGCGCCACCGCGGCACCCGTGGGGCATGTCCATCCGGGCCACCCGCCGTAGTCGTTTCCTCCGCCGCCGAAGCTGCCGCTGCCGCCTCCACCCGTTTGGCCACCGCCGGCGTTCGGTAGTGAGGGCCGGGTCGCCGCCCCGATGGGGGACGCATCACCGGAGTCGCCGTTGTCGTCGGACGGGATCGCCGACGCAATCGGATCAGACCCGGGGATCGTCGTGTCGACTGGGGACGGCGCCGCGGGTGTGGGTCCGTCGAGCAACTTCTTGCGATCGTCGTCGCGCTTGCGCCGCGCCTGCTCGGCGATCAACGCATCGCGAACCGCCTGATCCTTCAACCGGTCGCGTTCGATGTCTTTCAGTCGCTGCACCTCGGCGGCGGCGGCTTCTTTCAGCGAGGCGAGGTTCTCGCGCTCCTTTTCCGCCTGCTGCTTCTTGTCGGCCAGCTTCTGGCGCTTGTCGGCGAGGTCGTGGTTGAGAGCATCGAAGCGGTCGAAGTCGTTGGCCGACGAGTCGTAGATGACCTCCATCAAGGCATCGATCTTGACCCGGTCCTCGGGGTCCTGGAAGCCGGTCAGCAGCGGCACACCGGTGCTGCCTGACCTGGTGTAACGCCCGATTGCCACGTTCTCGACAGCGATCCGCAGCGCCTTGACGTCGCCTTCCAGAGCTGTGATCTCCGACTGCAACTGGTTCTCCTGCAGCGTCAGCTCGTCGATGCGCGACTCGGAGGCGAAGTACGCGTCGGCCGCTGCGTTGGCGCGCTCGCGAGCGTCGGCGATCTCCTTGGCGGCCTTCTCGGCGTCGGTGTCTTCGGCGCGCCCCACCGCGGTGGTGAGCAACGGCGCGAGAACACAAACCGCCGCAATGATGGACAGGACCCGACGCATCCGAACAGGCAGGGTACCAGGGGATTCTTCGTTGCTACTGGCACCGCGGCCGCGGCGCGTCGGGCGCGCTATCGTCGCCGCTCCATGTCCGATGTCTTGCGCCTCGCCGGAATCAGCTTCGTTCGCGGCGAACGCACCATCCTCGCCCCGATGTCGTGGACCGTCGCCGCCGACGAGCGCTGGCTGATCCTCGGCGCCAACGGGTCCGGAAAGACGACGCTGTTGCGCATCGCCGCGATGTACGAGCACCCGTCGACGGGCGACGTGCGCGTGCTGGGCGAACGGCTCGGTCATACGGATGTGAGGGTGCTGCGGCGTCGGATCGGATACATGTCTCCTTCGCTATCGGCACAATTGCGCCCCGACTTGCGCTGTCTCGATGTGGTGATGACGGCGAAGTACGCCGCGCTGGAGCCGTGGTGGCACCGGTACAACGCGGCCGACGAGGCCAGAGCCGTGACATGCCTGGACCGGATGGGTGTGGCGCCGTTGGCGGAGCGAACGATGGCGACCACGTCCTCCGGGGAACAGCAGCGGATCCTGCTGGCCAGAACCCTGATGAACGACCCGGCAGTCGTGTTGCTCGACGAGCCCAGCGCGCGGCTCGACCTCGGCGGCCGGGAACAGCTCGTTCAGGCGCTGGCCGAGCTGACGACCGATCCCGGGGCACCGCCGTTGATCCTCGTCACCCATCACCTCGACGAGGTACCGCAAGGCATGACGCATGTGCTCATGCTGCACGAGGGCCAAGTTGTCGCCAAAGGGCCGATCGGCCGCGCCCTCACATCGACCTCGCTCAGCGAGTGCTTCGGGCTGGACCTCGAACTGGAGCGGCGCGCCGACGGCCGCTTCAACGCGTTTGCCCGACCAGCTCCAGGAGGCGCTCCCGGCCGGACGTGATCTGCTCGGCGAGCACCCGTTCCATCGCCCCACCGGTCCACAACTTGCCTCCGTAGTGCAGATGCATCGTCAACGTGCTGACGCCATCGGTCTCGACCACGTCGGCGGACAGCACCCACGGCGAGTGCCGGCGGCCGTCTCTCTGGTCGCGTTCGAAGCGGACGCTCATCGTTTCCGGGTCGCGCTGGGTGCGGACCATGCGCAACCGTTTGCTGCGTGCCAACGGTCCTAGCCGAGCGCGCAGCTCGACATCCCACGCGCTGTCGTTGCCCGGCTCGCCTTCGGCACTGAACACCAAGCCGTTCCACTGCGGATACGTCGACAGGTCGTCGACGAGCTCGAACAGGCGCGGTCCGCTGCACCGTGCTTCGAGCGTTGCCGTGACGTCCATCCCCCAAGTATCACCACTCAGCGCGAGGGTGACCGGCGTTCCTTGCCTCCGAACGCTCGGGCCAGCAACGGGCTGCGCGCCTCGAGCAGGCCGCCGAGGTCGTCGCTGGTGTCGAACATCGGCTTCCAGGGCAGCACTTCGACATCCACCGGCTTGTCGTCGTCGACCGCGGCGATGTCCGCGTCGATGGTCCCCACCGTTCGAGCCTCCACCACGAGCTCGAGTTGCTCGGTGTCGTCGCGGTGACGAGACGAGCTGCGCCGCGTCCGAACAACCGCGGTGGCCGGCTTGGGCGGCGTCTTGAACAGCCGCGGGACCGGCTCACGCCGGTCGTCGAGCATCCAGCCCAACGGCACGACCATGGCGTCGGCGTGTCGCCGGCAGAGCACACCATCGCGACCCGCGGCGACTGCGTCAAAGGCGTCGATCCACACCATCAGATGCTCGGCGTCGAAGCCGTACGTCATCTCCGCGACCTGGGAACATCCGGGACGTTCACACAGGCGAGCCATCGCTCATAACGTAACCGAGACAGGCGCCGCCGGACCGGGATCACCTGCCAGGAAACGCCGCCCCGAGCGCGGAGGCGACGAACTCGACCCGCGCAATCGAGCCGGCGTCGGTGAGGTGCACGCCGTCGGGTTGGAACCACTGCGGCCCGACGAACGTCGACCACGAGGCGACGTGCAGGTTCAGGTAGTTCGGCGCCATGGCGCGCAGCACGTCGTTCCACGCGGCGATGTTGGGCGCCGCCCAGAACCCGTCGACCGCCACCGTCGCCGCATCGAGCCACAACACCGGGTCGGTACCGATCACCGACATCATCGACGTGATCCGCTCTGTCGCCTGGCGCCGGCCTCCGGCGGCGATGTTGGCGGCGTCGTTCGTGCCGACGGCCAGGACCCAGCATCCGGTGAACCCTTCGCTCCGCAGGCGAACGGCGACATCGTGAGCGTTCTCCTGGCCGGTCAGCGTCTCGACGATCGACCGGCCACCGGAGACCTCGGCGCGCAGCTCACGAACGCCGATCGCAGCGAGGCGGATGTCGAGCCGCGCCGGCGGATCCGGAACCTCTTCGGACACCACCATGCCCAGCGACACCGAGTCGCCGATGTAGGCGACCCGCGAGCACGACGTCGTGCTTGGGTCGAGATTCGCTCTCGGGAAGCTCGTAGTGGTGACCGCCTGAAAAGCGGTGGTCGTGGTCACGTGCGGAAGTGTCGACGTGGTCGACGCCGGCTGTGTCGGGCTCGGGGGTCGTACCGTCGTCGCGGTCGTGGTCTCCACCGCAGGACGTGGCGTCGCCGCCCGAGTCGGCAGCGGTCCCAACTCGACCGCGGTGGAGCCACCCGACCCCGAGTCGCCGGCGGCGGTCTGCGCGCACCCGCCGAGCAGGACGAGAGCCCCGAGCGCGCGCCAGATCCGCCGGACAGTCACGCAGGGCAGGATACGACCGCCGCGGACCCGACCGTCCGCACCGCAGCTCGGTCAACTCGCAGGAAGTTGGGCTGCTGATCGGCGTCGCCCTCGGCGTGGGTGGTGAGAGCGCCTCCCCCACCACACGACAGCTGCAGTGGCGA
>DATBKA010000488.1:0-6168 GCA_036556105.1 Ilumatobacteraceae bacterium
TCGATCACGCAGTGGGCCAACGTCTTGCTCGACGCCTGCGCCGCACTCGGCGTGCGCAGCAACCTCAGCGTCGAGCCCGGGCGGGCGATCGTCGCCGCGGCAGCGATCACGGTGTACACCGTCGGCACCGTCAAAGACATCCCCGGCGTGCGGCGCTACGTCGCCGTCGACGGCGGGATGAGTGACAACCCCCGGCCGGTGTTGTACGGCAGCGGGTACGAGGCGTTCTTGCCGCGGGCCGTGACCGCACCACGCGACCTCCCCGTGCGCTTGGTTGGCAAGCACTGCGAGAACGGCGACGTGTTGATCTTCGACGCCATGATCCCCGCCAGTACCACGGTGGGTGAACTTCTTGCCACACCGGTCACCGGTGCCTACGGGCGCAGCATGGCCAGCAACTACAACATGTTGGCCCGCCCGCCGGTCGTGTTCGTCAAGGATGGGTCAAGCCGGCTGGTGGTTCGCCGAGAGACCTTCGACGACTTGCTGACCTGCGATCTCGGTTGAGCGCGGCGGTGCGTGCCACCCGGCCGGGCGACAAGAAACTTGACGCACCGTGAGAAATCTGAACACGTGACGTGGTGAACGACGGTCGACGGTGGGCCATTGGACTCAATCTCGGCGTCGGTGCTGTACGTGGCGGAGCTTGACGAATACCGTGCGGCCATCCCGGGAACACGGGAGAAGTTTTGGCGGGATGGTCACGTGAAGTTCACTCAATCCATCGCTGCGATCGGGATCGCAGCCGGCATTTCACTCGCTGGAGGAGCGGCCGTTTCGGCCACGCCGACCTCCGACGCGAGCGCGCCGGCGTGCACCGAGGGAGCGGCGACGGTCGTGACCGACGAGAACGGCGTCCAGCACGTGGCCTGCGTGGCCGTCGAGGCCCCGCCAGCGTCTCCGGTCGTTCCGGTCAAGTCGACGCTGAACGCCGTCGAGGTCCTGTCCGCGACCGACTCGACCGGCGCCACCCCGACACTCCCGGCAACGGGCGCGACCACCGGCGGGCTCGTGATCGCCGCGGTGCTCGTCGGCAGCGGCTCGCTGGTCTCACTGCTCAGCCGGCGGCGGCCGGTGACCAGCCGCAAAGGGTTTCGGCGGCGACGCGCCACCCCGTAGCCTTGCCGCCCGTGACGAAGCACGTGCGGATCGGTGTCCTCGGTTGCGGCAACGTCGGGTCGGCCTTCGTCAAGTTGGTGATGGCCCAGCAGGCGACGATCGAAGCGCGCACGGGTGTGCGGCTCGAGATCGGGGCGGTCGCAGTGCGCAACCTCAGTCGGGAGCGCGACGTCGAACTGGCGGACGGCGTGCTCACCCGCGACACCCATGCCGTCGTCGAGGATGCCTCGATCGATCTCGTCGTGGAAGTCATTGGTGGCATCGAGCCCGCCCGTGAGCTCATCAGCACGGCGTTGAAGGCCGGAAAGCCGGTGGTCACTGCCAACAAGGAACTGCTGTCCAACGTCGGCACCGAACTGTTCGCGGTCAGCGACGAGGCCGGCGTCGACCTGCTGTTCGAAGCCGCCGTGGCCGGCGGCATCCCCATCATCCGCGCCCTGCGCGAGAGCCTGCGCGGCGAACCGATCACGCGGGTCATGGGCATCATCAACGGCACCACCAACTTCATTCTCAGCCGCATGACCGACGAGGGTGCCGACTACGGCGTGGCTCTCGCCGAGGCGCAGGCGCTCGGGTATGCGGAACGTGATCCGACGGCGGACGTCGAGGGGTTCGACGCGGCTGCGAAGGCGGCGATCATGGCCTCGATCGCGTTCGGATCGAAGGTGGTCGCCGGTGACGTGTACCACGAAGGCATCAGCGGCATCACCGCGTCCGACATCTCGATGGCCAAGCGGCTCGGATACGTCGTCAAGCTGCTGGGCATCGCCGAGCTCGACGCCGACACCGGTGACATCGCCGTGCGCGTCCACCCGGCGATGGTGCCGGTCAGTCATCCGCTGGCCAGTGTCAACGGCAGTTACAACGCCGTGTTCGTGGAAGGTGCCGCCGTCGGCTCGTTGATGTTCTACGGACGTGGTGCTGGTGGAAACCCGACCGCCAGTGCCGTCCTCGGCGACGTCATTGATGCCGCCGTCAACCTGGCCACGAACACGCACGGCACGATCGGGTCGTTCGGCCGTGCCCACATCAGGGCGATCGACGAGACCTCGGCCGAGTACCTGCTCAGCCTCGACGTCGTCGACCGGCCGGGTGTGTTGCACGCCGTCACCGGCGTGCTCGCCCGCCACGGTGTCAGCATCCGCGCCGCAGAGCAGGAGGGCAACGGGCCGGAGGCTCGCCTCGTGTTCATCACGCACGAAGCGCGTGAGTCGGCCGTGCAGGAGACCGTCCGCGAGCTGCGCGATCTGGAGGTCGTTCGCAACGTTGGTGGCTTGCTGCGCGTGATCGGCGGCTGAGTTGCGGTACGTCTCGACGCGCGGGCAGGCGCCCGAGCTCGGCTTCACCGACGTGCTCCTCGCCGGCCTTGCGTCGGACGGAGGCCTGTACGTGCCGGCGGAGTGGCCGCGCCTGCCGTCAGGGGCAGTAGGCATGTCGTACGCGCAGCGCGCCGCTCAGGTGATGCAGACGTTCGTCGGCGACGAGATCGCACCCGACGCCTTGGTGGCGATGTGCGCCGACGCCTACAGCGCCTTCGATCACCCGGCCGTCGTGCCGCTCGTACAGATCGACGACGAGCACTTCGTGCAGCAGCTGTTCCACGGTCCGACCCTCGCCTTCAAGGACGTCGCCCTGCAGCTCGTCGGGCGGTTGTACGAGCACGTGCTGTCGCAACAGGGTCGCCGGGTGACCATCGTCGGCGCGACGTCTGGCGACACGGGCTCGGCCGCCATCGATGGCGTCCGTCACTGTGCGCACGCCGACATCTTCATCCTCTACCCAGCAGGCCGCACGAGCGACGTCCAACGCCGCCAGATGACCACGGTCGACGCGCCGAACGTGCATGTCGTCGCCGTCGACGGGTCCTTCGACGATTGTCAAGATCTCGTCAAGGCGATGTTCAACGACAGCGCCTTCCGCGAACGCAACAACCTCAGCGCGGTCAACTCGATCAACTGGGCGCGAGTGATGGCGCAGGTCGTGTACTACGTCACGGCGACCGACCACTTGCGCGGCACGATCACCTTCTGCGTGCCGACTGGCAACTTCGGCAACGTCTTCGCTGGCTGGATCGCCAAGCGGATCGGCGCGCCGGTCGGGCGGTTGATCGTCGCCTCCAACGCGAACGACATCCTCACCCGCTTCGTCACCGCCAACGACATGTCGGTGCGCCGCGTCGTGCCGTCGCTGAGCCCATCGATGGACATCCAGGTCTCGTCGAACTTCGAGCGGCTCCTTTTCGAGATCAACCACCGCGATGGCGGCCTCACTGCCGAGCAGCTGCAACGGTTCCGTGCTTCCGGATCGTTGACGTTGGAGGCTGACGCCCGCGCCGAGTTCGTCGACGGCGTGTTCAGTGCGGCGAGCCTCGACGACGCCGCCACGCTCGACGTCATCCGCCAGACCCACCGTGACACGGGGATGTTGGTGGATCCACACACCGCAGTCGGCATCGGTGCGGTGGCGCGGCTGCGCGATCAGATCACCGGTCCGATCGTCACCCACGCGACGGCGCATCCAGCGAAGTTCCCCGATGCGGTCGAGCGCGCCACCGGCGTCCGCCCGCCGTTGCCCGAGCGCCTCGCCGATCTCATGGAGCGAGCGGAGCACGTCACGTCGTTGCCCAACGATCTTGCCGCTGTGGAGGCATTCGTCGAAGCTCGCCGGCTGCGCTGAGCCGTCACGGCCCTGACTGTCAGGGGCGATTGCCCCAGGCAGCGTTGCGGATCGCGCGTCAGTTCGCTACAGTGCCATCTGTTCGGTTCCCGAACAGCTCGCTGCAACCGCTGCGGTTCACACCCGAGCGGGGGTGCGGCGAGGGCGAATCATCTCGGTGGTGCGGCCGCCGGACGTGTGCATGTGGCACGCCGAGCCCACTTCCGATCCTCAGAAAGCAGGTGGCCGGTGGCCGCGGAAGCTCTCGAACAGTCGATGCTCGAATCCAAGGACAAAGAGCAGCTGCTCGCAATCGCCCAGGCATTGGGCATCAAGACCACGGCACGCGCCGCCAAGGCGACGTTGATCGACAAGATCCTGGAAACGACGGGTGGAGGGGCGATCAGCCCGCCGGCACCGACGAACGGCAGGTCCAAGGTCGCCAAGGCGGAACCGGGCGGCGAACCCGAGGTTGAGCCGATTCCGGTGGAAGCGATTCCGGCGCCGTCCAGCGAGGCCGGCGCCACCCGCCAGCCCGCTTCCGGCGACGCGCCAGAGGTGATCCTCGGTCCCGATGGTGAGCCGCTCGCCGACTGGGAGGTCGAGCTGATCAAGTCCGGCGAAGTCAAGGTCACTGAGCTGACGGCGCGTCCGGCAGGCGGCGGCGGGGCCGGCCCAGCACCGAGTGGCGATCAGGACGGCGACGCGGACGGCGACGCCGAGAGCCGCAACAGCCGCCGCCGTCGCCGTCGCCGCAACAAGGGCCGCGGCGATGGACCACAGGGCCCGGATCAGGAGCGCTTCGAGCGGCCCGAGCGTGCCGACGACCTTCCTCCGCTGAACCAGGAGCCGGTCAGTGTCGCCGGGTACCTCGACCTGCGCGAGGAGGGCTACGGTTTCCTGCGTGTCAACGGCTACCTGGCCAGCCGCGACGACGCCTACATCCCGGTCAAGCTCACTCGCCAGTTCGGGCTGCGCAAGGGCGACTACGTCACGGGCCTCAGCCGCCCGGCGGGCCGCAACGAGAAGAACCCGGCGATGCTGGAGATCCACTCCGTCAACGGTGGCGACCCGGACAACGCTCGCACCCGTCCGAAGTTCGAAGACCTGACGGCGCTGTTCCCCGACGAGAAGCTGCGCCTCGAGAACCCGGCAGACCCGTCCAACATGACGGCGCGGATCATCGACTTGATCTGCCCGATCGGCAAGGGCCAGCGCGGCATCATCGTCTCGCCACCGAAGGCCGGCAAGACGACGATCATGAAGACGATCGCCACCTCGATCGAGCTCAACCACCCCGAGGTCAAGCTGATCGTGCTGCTCATCGACGAGCGACCCGAAGAGGTCACCGACATGCGCCGCACCGTCAAGGGCGAGGTCATCTCGAGCACGTTCGACCGGCCCAGTGAGGAGCACACGCACGTCGCCGAGCTCGCCATCGAGAAGGCCAAGCGCCTCGTCGAGCAAGGCGAAGACGTCGTCATCATCCTCGACGGCATCACCCGTCTCAGCCGCGCCTACAACCTCGCCGCGCCGGCCAGCGGGCGCATCTTGTCCGGCGGTATCGATGCAGGCGCGCTCTATCCGCCGAAGAAGTTCTTCGGTGCTGCCCGCAACGTCGAGGAAGGTGGCTCACTGACGATCCTCGCCACGGCGCTGATCGAGACGAACAGCCGCATGGACGACGCCATCTTCGAGGAGTTCAAGGGCACCGGCAACATGGAGCTGCGCCTCGACCGCAAGCTGTCCGAGCGCCGGATCTACCCCGCCATCGACGTCGACGCCTCCAGCACGCGGCACGAGGAGCTGCTGTTCGACCGCAAGCAGCTGCAGATGGTCTGGAAGCTGCGCCGGGTGCTCAGCGGGCTGGCGGCGGACGGCAATGCCGCCCCCGGTCTCGAGCTCCTCGTCGACCGGCTGCGAACGTTCCGCAACAACGACGAGTTCCTCAACGAGATCGGCAAACAAGGCATGTGAGCCGCGGGGATGCAAATCCCCTCGTGATCGGCCACATCCGGCCGATACACTGGGAGACCGATCTGCGACGGAGACGCTCATGAAGACCGACATCCACCCCACGTACAACGACACCACAGTGCGCTGCAGCTGCGGCAACACATTCACCACCCGCTCCACGCGCAGCGGCGACCTCCACGTCGAGCTGTGCAACGAGTGCCACCCGTTCTTCACCGGCAAGCAGAAGCTGGTCGACACCGGTGGCCGCGTCGAGCGCTTCAACACGCGTTACGGCGACCGCAAGCGCAAGTGATCCACCCAGTTCCGTGAACGGCCCGGTCCGAGTGACCGGGCCGTTTCGCGTCCAACCCGCAACGCTGGGTGAGGAGCGGGCGCTCGTGTTCACCAACCCGCGTCACTCCAGAAACGCTCCGGAAA
>DATBKA010000489.1:0-6366 GCA_036556105.1 Ilumatobacteraceae bacterium
TCATGCGAGCGTCTCTCGACCAGCTGGTCGATGTTGCCGAGTTCACCCGTCGCCACACGTCGGCGACACCTGCCGACCGCGAGCACATGCTCGCCGTGATCGGTGAGCCGACGATCGAGTCACTGCTCGATCACACCGTTCCGAAATCGATTCGGATGACGGGCTTGCTCCCGCTGGACGGACCGCGGACCGCCGCAGATGTGCTCGGAGAGCTGCAACGCATGGCGGCACGCAACGCGCCGCGCACGAGCCTGATCGGCATGGGCTACTACGGCACGATCACTCCCCCGGTCGTCGTGCGCAACGTCCTCGAGAACCCGGCCTGGTACACCGCGTACACGCCGTATCAGCCGGAGATCAGCCAAGGACGACTGGAAGCACTCCTCAACTTCCAGACCATGGTCTGCGAGCTGACCGGCTTCACCCTGGCCAACGCGTCGCTGCTCGACGAAGCCACGGCTGCGGCCGAGGCGATGACGATGGCGCGCCGGCTGTCGAGCGCCGCCAGCAACCGCTTCGTCGTCCACCACGACACGCATCCGCAGACCATCGCCGTGCTCCACACGCGCGCCGAACCGATCGGAGTCGAGCTCGTCGTCGGCGATGTCGACGAGGTCGCGGCCGGGTGCTTCGGTGCCATGTTCAGCCTGCCGACGTCGAGCGGAGCGATCCCGGACTGGCGCGAGGCGATTGCCTCCGTGCACGAGCAGGGCGCGCTGGCGATCGTCGCCACCGATCTGCTGGCGTGCGTCCTCACCGTGCCACCGGGTCAGCTGGGTGCTGACATCGCCGTCGGCTCGGCGCAACGGTTCGGCGTGTCGATGGGCTATGGCGGGCCACACGCCGCGTTCATCGCCGCCAACGAGTCGGCGGCGCGCGCCTTGCCGGGCCGCCTGGTCGGGGTCAGCACCGACACTGCCGGACGACCGGCGTTGCGACTCGCTCTGCAAACTCGTGAACAGCACATTCGCCGCGAAAGGGCGACGTCCAACATCTGCACGGCGCAGGTGCTGCTGGCCAACATCGCCGGGCTGTACGCGACGTGGCACGGCCCCGACGGCCTGCGCACCATCGCCGAACGCACTCATCGGCTGACCTCGATCGCCGTCGACCATCTGCGCCGCGCCGGGTTGGCGTTGGTCAATGAAACCTGGTTCGACACCGTGCAAGTTCGCTGCGACGCGCCGACGGTCCTCGCCCGCGCTGCCGCAGCGGGGCTCGACCTCCGTCTCGTCGACGAGGGCACGATCGGCTTCAGCTTCGACGAGACGTCGTCGCCGGCGACCGTCGTGTCGCTGTTGGCGGCGTTCGGGATCGACACAGAGGTCGGCGACACCCACACCGACGGGTTGCCGGCACGGCGCACCGACGAGTTCCTCACCCAGACCGTCTTCGCTCGCTACCACACCGAGCACGAGATGCTCCGCTACCTCCGCCGGCTCGCCGACAAAGATCTCGCCCTCGACCGGACGATGATCCCGTTGGGCTCGTGCACGATGAAGCTCAACGCCACGCTGGAGATGGAGCCGCTGACCTGGCCGGGGCTTGCCGACATGCACCCGTTCAGCCCCGATGAGTGCACGATCGGCATCCGCGAGATGATCTCCCAACTCGAATCGATGCTGCTGGCGATCACCGGATACGACGCCGTCAGCCTGCAACCGAACGCCGGCAGCCAAGGCGAGTTCTCCGGCCTGCTGGCGATCCGCGCCTATCACCGCAGCCGTGGCGAGCACGGCAGGAACGTGTGCCTGATCCCGTCCAGCGCACACGGCACGAACGCGGCCAGCGCGGTGATGGCCGGGCTGAAGGTCGTCGTCGTCGCCTGTGACCAACACGGCTACATCGACCTCGCCGACCTCGAGGCGCGGGCGGCCGCAGCCGGCGATGCGCTTGCCGCAGCGATGATCACCTATCCGTCGACACACGGTGTCTTCGAGACCGACATCGGTGAGATCTGCGACATCGTCCATCGTCACGGTGGGCAGGTCTACGTCGACGGGGCGAACCTCAACGCGATGGTCGGTTTGGCCCAGCCCGGCAAGTTCGGAGCCGACGTCAGCCATCTCAACTTGCACAAGACGTTCTGCATCCCTCACGGCGGTGGCGGGCCGGGAGTCGGACCGGTTGCAGTGCGGGCTCACCTCGCGCCGTTCCTGCCCGCGCATCCCCTCGCCTCGACAGATCGACCGGTTGGCGCAGTCGCTGCCGCGCCGTACGGCTCGGCGGCGATCCTGGCCATCTCCTGGGTCTACATCGCCTTGATGGGCGGCGCCGGGCTCACCGATGCCAGCGAGATGGCGGTGCTCAACGCCAACTACCTCGCCGCCCGACTCGACCCGCACTTCCCCGTGCTGTACAGCGGGGAGCATGGCCATGTTGGCCACGAATGCATCCTCGACGTGCGCCCGCTGACCAAGGCCACCGGAGTGACGATCGACGACGTCGCCAAGCGGCTCATCGACTTCGGCTTCCACGCCCCCACGGTGAGCTTTCCCGTCGCCGGCACGCTCATGGTCGAACCGACGGAGAGCGAGTCGTTGTATGAACTGGACCGGTTCTGCGAGGCGATGATCGCCATCAAGGGTGAGATCGACGCGGTCGCCGCCGGCACGTGGCCGATCGAGGAGAGCCCGCTGCGTCATGCGCCGCACACGGCCGAGGACGTGACCGGCCCGTGGGAGCGGCCGTACGACCGCCAACTCGGTGCCTATCCCGTGGCGGCGTTACGTGCCGCCAAGTACTTCCCTCCCGTGTCGCGCATCGACGCTGCGTATGGCGATCGCCATCTTATGTGCACCTGCGAACCGTTGGAGGTGCTCGCGGCCGCGTCCGCCTGAAGCGCGACGGCTACGGTGCGATCATGAGCCAGAATCCCCCGCCCGGGTTCAGCGACCTGTTCGGTCTGTTCGGCGGCGCCAACCCGTTCGCCGCGGTCAGCAAGTCGATCAGCCAGTTCCAACGGGGCGTGTCTGACTTCCTCTCCGCCGTCGAGAACTTCAACAAGACGATGCAGCAACTCAACGGCGTGGCGACGCGTATCAACGACCTGCTCGACACCGTCGAGGAACCGGTACGGGCATTCGTTCCGCAGGTGGCGAAGACGATCAAGGCCGCCGACGCGATGGTCGATCAGCTCAGTGGACCGATCGAGCGCGTCGCGCCGGGCCTCTCCAAGCTCGCCGACGTGTTGGCGACGCCGGCACTGACGAGTCTGCCGACCGAGATGAGCGAGCTGATGGGCGTGCTCGGTGAGCTCGCCCATCGTCTGCAGCCGCTCGGGCAGATCGCCGAGTCGGCCGGCAGCTTGTTCGGGATTCGGCCACTGGCGGCGTTGCGTGCCGCATCAGAGCCGACGCACGCGCCGCCACCACCTGCCCCTCCCCCGGTCGAGAAGGCGGCGGCCAAGAAGGCGCCAACCAAGAAGGCGGCGACCAAGAAGACGCCGACCGAGAAGACGCCGACCAAGAAGACCGCCGCAAAGAAGCGCTGACTGAGTCGCGTCGTCGACCCGGCGCGTGACGCGCCTGGCGACGTCCAGGTCCCCGGCCGCATGGGCGCGACAGCTGCCGCCAGTGGGGTGTTTTCGCGCCCATCGAGGCTGTATGGGCGCGCCACTATGCCACCGATGGCATGTTTCGCGCCCAAGGAGGCGCAGGGTTGGGTCAGTGCTTGGCGACGAACGGGGTGGCCACGATCCGGCCCGGCAACATGCTGCCGCGCACGTCGATCTCGACCTCGGTGCCGATCTCAGTACCCGGCGGCACGAACGCCAGCGCGATCCCGTGCCCGAGCACCGGTGAGAAGTTGCCACTGGTGACGGTGCCGATCTGTCGACCGTCGACCAGCACCGGACACTCGGCACGCGGCGGTCGCCGGCCGTCCGTGGCGATGCCGCGCAGCAGTCGACCTACCCCGGCGGTGCGCTCCGCCTCCAACGCAGAACGACCGCGGAACTCACCCTTCGCCCAGGCGACGACCCAGCCCAGTCCGGCCTGCAACGGCGTGATGCCTGGCCCGAGCTCGTGGCCATGCAATGGCAACGCCGCCTCGAGCCGCAACGTGTCGCGGGCGCCGAGACCCGCCGGGGTGATGCCGGCGTCGGTGATCGCCTCCCACAGGTCGACCGCGGCCTCGCCGGGCACGGCGATCTCCACGCCTGGTTCACCCGTGTAGCCGGTGCCGGCCACCGTGCAGGCATGACCCTCCCACGTCATCTTGTGCACGCGGAACCGTTCGACCGCGGCCGCGGTCGGAAACACGGTCGCCAGGCGGTCGCGGGCAAGCGGGCCTTGGACGGCGAGGATGGCGCGGTCGTGCGTGGTGTCGGTGCCGCCCACGGCATCGCGCACGCGGTCGGTGTTCGACGCGTTCGGCATGACATCGAAGATGTCGTCGTCGACCCACCAGACGATGATGTCGTCGAGCACCGAAGCGTCGTTGTCGTCGAGGAGGTGCGTGTACTGCGCTCGGCCCGGGCCGATCTTGTTGAGGTCGTTCGTGAAGGCGCGTTGCAGCTTGTCGAGCGCGTCCTTGCCGCGCAGGCGAACAGTGCCGAGATGGGAAACGTCGAACACCACGGCGCCGTTGCGGCAGGCGAGGTGCTCCTCGATGGTGCCCGATGCATACACCAGCGGCATCTCCCAACCGCCGAACGGGACCATCTTGGCGTTCAGCCGACGATGGACGGCGTCGAGCGCGCTGTGGTGAGCGTCGTCCATCACATCGCGTGACGCGTGGGCGCCGCGCCGGCGCCCGAGGTGCCGGCCAGCTCGACGATGGTCGAATCGAGGTCGGACTTCACGCCACCGATTGCCAGCACGTTGAGCACGCCTTGCCCGCTGCGCCGCATCACGTCGACCAGTTGCTCGCCGTCGCAGAGGATCACGTCGCTGCCGCTGATCACGAGGTGGGCACTGGCGATGTCGGTGTCGACGTGCGTGCGCAGGTACTCGAAAGCGGTGCGCACCGACTCGAGCTTGATGCCGGCGTCGAGGAGGCTCTTGACGACGCGCAGCTCGAGCAGATCGCGATAGCTGTACAGCCGCCGGCTGCCGCTGCCACTGGCGTCGGCCAACGACGGGCGGATGAGATCGGTGCGCGCCCAGTAGTCGAGCTGCCGGTACGAGATGCCGACGATCGACGCGGCCTTCGTACCACTGAACCCCTGCTCGCTCATCCCTGCCTCCCTGGCACCCTCGCTGCGGCGACTCGCTGCTGTGCGACTCACATCGGCGTAACTACGGCGATGTAAGGACAGCCAGGCTACGCCACGTGGCGAGCCGCGTCAACCGCCGCGCCACGGTAACGGGTCAGGGCTCGAAGTCTTCCGGCTTGATCTCTTCGAGGAAGTCGCGGAACTCGTCGAGGATCGCTTCTTCTTCCTCTTGCTGCTCCTCCGACAAGCCGTCGGCAGCGACCAGGCCGGCTTCGTCGAGCAGCGACTCCTCGGCATAGATCGTGGCACCGGTGCGGCAGGCAACCGCGATCGCGTCGGAAGGTCGGCACGACAACAACTGCTCGCTGCCACTGACGCGGAGGTGCAACTCGGCATAGAACGTGTGGTCGCGGATCTCGGTGACGACAACCTTGTCGAGCGTGGCCTTGGTGGTGCGCAACAGCTCGACGATCAGGTCGTGCGTCATCGGCCGTGGGGCGACGATGCCTGACAGGGCCGTGTGGATGGCCGAGGCCTCGGGCGAGCCGATGAGGATCGGCAGCACACGATGTGGCTCGGGCTGCTCGCGCAGGATCACCACCGGAGTGTTCGCCGGTACCTCGACCCGCACACCGAGCAGCTCCATCGCGATCACGGTCGGAGCGTACCGCGCCGGGGCGCGCCGCGGTCGGTCGGTTCGGAAATCACCCTTCGAGATGATGACTCAATGCCGAGCGGACCATTGCCGAGCGCAACTGCGCGCCCAACCCGGCGAGCGCTGACAGCGTGGAAATCGCCTGCTGGCGAGCCTTCGGATTGCGTTGGCGCAGCAAGGGCAGGATCATCTGCTCGAACAGCGAGGCTTCCCGTTCGGCGGCTTGCCGCCAGGCGCGCAGGTGCCGCGCTTCGACACCGTGTTGCAGGAACCCGGCGGCGGCCTGGGCGATGGCCATGTCGGCCGCGGTGAACGTGCGCGTCTGGCCCGCCCCTTTGCCGGTGAGCAAGCCGTACGACTCCAGCTCGATCAGCTGCTCGTCGGTGAGCCCCGCGTAGTGGCAGACCTCGCGCGCGATGTAGGTGTTGTTCGGAGGTGTCGGGTCGATGGCTTCGGCAGGCGCGGGTGGAGGTGGGGCCGGGCGAGAGGTCTCAGCCGGTGCGTCGACTGGCGAAGGCGGATCGAACACCCCCGCGGCGTCATCATCGTGAGA
>DATBKA010000490.1:0-14110 GCA_036556105.1 Ilumatobacteraceae bacterium
ATGCAGGTGACGACGGACTGCGTGCAGTTCCTGGGCGGATACGGCTACACCGCCGACTTCCCCTCGGAGCGGATGATGCGCGACGCCAAGATCACCCAGATCTACGAGGGCCCCAACCAGATCCAACGCATCGTGATCGCCAAGAAGCTGTTCGGCTGATCACAGCCGGAAAGTCCGGCCCCACGCTTCCGTGCTGAAGGCGTACGGCCGGACTTCGCCATGCCGGACTCATTCGGCGCGGAGCAACACGGCGGGAAGGCGGTGGTAGCCGCGCCGTGCCGCGGCCCAGGCGATGGCATCGGCGAGGAGGATCATCCCGAGCACGATTGTCAGCGCGTACAGAATCGGGACGGAGGCGTCGTTGATCGTGCCGATGCTGTCGGCGAAGGCGCGGAACGTGATGCGGCCGATGATGATGCCGGCGGGCACGCCGACCAGAAGCGGTAGGAGCGTGAAGCTGGTGGCCTGCCACACGACCGCGCGACCGATCCAGCGCCGATCGGCGCCGATCGATCGCAACACGGCCACATCGCGACGGCGGTTCTGCACGGACGTCACCGTGGCGTGACCGAGCGTCAACAGCACCAGCGCGGCGAGCACAGCAGCGAGCACGAAGGGGATCGACCGGACCCGCTCGATGTTGACGATGTCGACGGGTCGAGATTCGCCGGGGTCGGCGATCAGCGAGCCGCTGTCCGGTCCGGCGTTCACCATCAGCTGGCGGATCGTTTCGAGCGTGGTCCCGTCCCGGAACTTGACAACAGCGGCGGTCTCGGGCAGATCGGGGTTGACGCGGTGCACGCCGGCCAAGGTCATCACTCCGTCCTGGCCGATGCCGTCGTTGAGCCCGATCGAGGGCACGACAGCCAGACCCGTGACGCGGTAGCGCTCGCTCTGCTCGTCACCATCCAGCTGCAGCTCATCGCCGACACCGACGCCGAGCGACTCAGCGGCGAGACGTCCGAGGGCGATCTCGTCCTCGCTGGCAGGCAGTCGGCCCTCGAGGACTGGTGGCCCGATCTCACCGCGGATCGGCTCCATCCCGAGCAGTCGCAACGTGTCGGCGCCGTGACGAGCCTGCCCTTCCGCATAGAGGAGAACGGCATCGATGTCGGGATTGGTGTCGAGCGCGACGCGCATCTCGTCGGGCAACGAATCGGCTCCGGCGCCGAACATCACGTCGAAGTTCGATCCGTAACGAGCCGGTTCATCGACGAGACGAACGAGGCTCGTGGCAAACGTGAGCGCGCCGACCAAACCGGTCACGAGGAGGGCGAGGCCGGCGATCACCGTGGGCGCCGATCCACGATCGCGATCGCCTCGTGTGAACGCGAACCGCAGGCCAGTGGATGCGGTTGCAGCGCCGGCACGCGTGGCGATCGCTTCGACCGCATAGGAAGGGTGCTCGCGCTGGCGTGCCGAGCTGCGGCGGACCGTCAGGGCGATGAGCAGCCAGGCGATCACCGCGACGACGAAGAGTGCCGCTCCGGTGCCGAGGACCGCCGTTTCGATGCGTACGCCTGGATCGGGCTCGATCGTGCGCACGAACCCCGCTGGGAAGCGACTCGACAGACCGATGGCGATGGCAACACCGGCGACGGTCCCGCCGACGACCGGGATCGCAGCGCGAGCGACGCACTCGACCGCCATCTGACGGTCGACGTATCCCACTGCCGACAGCCGCATCCGATCGCTGTCGGACAAGCGCACGTTTCGGGTGATGAGCTGTCCGAGGGCGCCGATGGCCGCCAACCCGGCCACACCGGCGAGCACCCACAAGCCGAGCGCCTGGGCGTTGATCGCGCTGCGCGCCGAATCGCTGACCAGAACACCCTCTTCGAGGCTCAACCTGTCGCTGCTCGGCAGCGTGTCCAACTGCGCTCGGAACGCAGTCAGATCGACGCCGGGCTTGAAGCCGACCGAGATGATGCTGACGGCGACGCCGATCGTCGGGTCGTCGAGCAAGGCGGGGGAGAAGACGACAGAGGGGGTTGGATCGTCGAGTGCGGTCGGCCCGTCGTAGATTCCGACGAGCACTGCCTCGACGCTCGGTCCGTCCGGCTCGGGTGCGGCCATGCCCTGGGCGTCGGCGGTCGCTTGGGTCAACGTCACCAGCTGGTACGTGGACCCGATCGACGCATGAGTGACTTCGATGAACTTGCGCGACGCAACGAACTCTGAGGCGACATCGGGGTCGGCGTCTCGTCCTGCGATCAATCGCATCCCGATCGGCAGGTAGGACCCGCTGAACGTCGCCGAGTCGAGCGGCTCGCCGGTGGGCTCGACCAGCGCTCCGAACACGAACGATGCCGATCCGACCGTCGCCGCACCCGGCAACGCGGCGATCTCGTCGCCGACGGAGCGTCCGCCTTCCTGATAGATCACGCCGTCGAACGTCCGCCCCTGGGCTGTGGTGTACCGATCGGCAACCGTCGAGGTTCGTTCAGCTCCCGCCGCGAACGCCAGCACAACGCCCACCACCACCGCAACGGCCGCGGCGAGGCCGAGCGTCGACAAGCGATGCTCGCGCAGCACGGCTCGCAGGCGGTAGATCACAGCTCGCACGGCACCAGTAAAGCGAATCGTCGGCCGGGTGAGCACCGTGCCAACACGACCACGTCGGCCGTGCTGTCACCTACCGCTGGAACCGTTCACGGTCCCGCAGCGAGCGAGGCCGACGCGGCGGCAATGGAGTCGCGCAACCACCGATGAGCCGGGTCGTCGGTGTCGCGCGGGTTCCAGTACATCGCCTCGACGATCGGCGGGATCTCCACAGGAGGTGTGAGGGCACAGACCTCCGGAGCACCGTGGAAGGCGGTGAGGGAGTAGCGCAGCACCAGGGCGATCAGTGACGTGCCCTGCAACAGGAATGGAACCAGCACGAAGTTCTCGGTGGTGACCCACGGTTCGGGTAGGAAACCGATCGTCGCCAGATGCTGGTCGGCGAGGTTGGGGATGCGGCTCGAACCGAGTGTGTAGGTCAGGTACGGCGACGACAGGAAGGTGTCGACATCGAGACCGGTCGAGGTGATGGGATTGGCGGCAGCGACGACGCACTGCCACTCGTCGCTGAACAGGATTCGGCTCCCGAGGCCGGAGTCATCCATCGAGATCGTCGGTTCGATCACCAGATCGACCTCATTGCGCAACAGCAGACCTCGGGCGTCCTCGTTGCGCGGCAGGAAGTGCAGGCGCACATTCGGCGCGCACGAGCTGACCTGGGCGATGACCAGCCGCAGGAGGACCAACGCCACGTAGTCGGACGAACTGATCGAGAACTCACGCGCATCGACCGCAGGCTCGAACGCGGGGCGATCGCGGACCATCCGTTCGATCGACTGCAATGTGTCGTGCAGCTCGTCGCGGAGCCGATCGGCACGCGGCGTGAGCTGCATCTCCCTGCCGACGCGCACGAGCAACGGATCACCGAGCATCCGGCGCAGCCTGGCCAACGCGTCGCTGACCGTCGACTGACTGACGTTCAGGCGTCGCCCTGCCCTGGTGACGTTGCGCTCTGCCAGCAACGCGTCGAGCGTCACCAGCAGATTGAGGTCGAGGTCCCCCAGGGGCACGCTGCGATGTTATGTGCCGATGTACTCGGCCTGGTCCTGGCGCTGCACGAAAATTGGTTGGTACTTCACGCTGGCGTAGTTGGACCGCTCCTCGGCTTCCTTGGCGCGCTGTGCGATCTCCTCCATCGACCCGAGCCCGACGATGTCGCGGGCGAGCTCCGTCAGTGGGCCATCGACGGCGTAGTCGGTTCGTTGCATCGTCAACAACCTGATGAGGTACAGCGGTGTGCCGTTGAACTTCTCGAACATCTCCTTGCGCAACCCCCACTCGGTGAGGAACCGCTCATGGATCATCTTGAAGATCTTCGTCCGGTCCTTTGCCGAAATGCCCGGGCCGCGGAACACCTGCTCGAGCTTCGGCCCGAGGTACGGGTCATCGAAGTCCGCCGCGGTGGGGTAGACGATCACCCCGCGACCACAGAAGTCGATCAGCGTGTCGGTCATCTTGGCGATGTTCTCGAGGTAGTAGGCCCGACCGAAGTCGACGAAGATGTTGTTCGGCTTGTACATGCCGCCGGGCGTGTAGAACCCGGTCTCCTCGGCCGCGATCGCGAAGGCGCGGCACGTCTCGCGGAAGCGGATGAGGTCGGCGAGCATCGACGCCACACCTGGCTGCGTGTTCGTGCCGAGAGCCGTGGTGATCAGCAGTCCGAGCCCGACCATGACTTCGGCGTTGACCGCATGCCGGATCTGCGTCTCGACGTGCACCCAGTCGAACTGGCGTTGGGGGTAGAGCTGGGCATGTCGTGGGTTGCCGAGGTGCTGCACGTTCTTCCACGGGATGAGCACGTCGTCGAAGTAGGCCATGCCGTCCAGCTCGTCGCCAATCGTCGCCAGCGGTCGGTCGAACGGGTCGGCGTCGGGCTCGGCGTTCGACGGCCGGCAGAAGATCGACAGACCCGGCGAGCCAACCGGCACGAGCGCGTAGACGGTCTGTTCGGCGGTTTGACCGGGCCGCCAGAGGTTGCCGATCAGCAGCTCGTTGGCGAAAGCGATCCCGGTGCCGATCGCCTTCCACCCACGCACGATGATGCCGTCCTCGTTCTTGTCGACGAGCTGCAGCATGGGCGTCTCTGCCATTGCGTCGTCGCGCGCACGGTCGTACTGCACGTCAAGGAACATCGGTGAGATCGAGTGGTCGTCGCGCTTCAGACGCGCGAACTGGTCGCGGATGTTCTGTGCCAGCGGATGACCGTCATGCAGCGTCGAGTTCTCCTCCCACGGCTCTGGGTCGTCGACCTGGGCGAACATCACGACGTTCATGCCGCACGGCGGCCGGCACCAGATGCCTCCCTTGAACGTGCGGTTCCAGAACTCGTGGTACTTGCGCCGCTTGACCACGTCCTCCTTCGACTTCGGGAGCAACCAGTGGGTGGCCCGTCGTTCGCCGTCGTCGTCGACGAACGTCAGCAAATCTTCGTTCTCGGGAAGATGGTGCAAGTCGTAGTAGCGGGCGATCTCGGCGGCGTAGCCCTTCGTCTTGGGGTTCGTGGTGATGTCGTCGATCAGCTCGCCATCGCAATAGACGCGACGACCGTCGCGAACTGACTCGAGGTATTCCGCTCCGGTACGAATCATCGTGGTGCTCCTGGGTTGGTGAGTGTCACTTGCACAGCGGTGGGTCGCTGAGATCGTTCAACGCAGCGAGGTCGAGATAGCGACCGTCGCCGTACAGCAGTGGGAGGCCGGGGCCGGAGGTGCTCATCCGATGGATGCGCACGATCACGACCTGATGCGTGCCGGCTTCGTGGACCGAATCGACGGTCGTGTCCAGGGCGACGAGCGCGCCGGCAATGCGTGGTGTCTGCCAGCTCGCAGCCGGTTCGGCGATGTCACCGGGTTCGAGGAACTTCGGGGTGCCCGGCGCAGCGCACCGACCGGAGATCTCCGACTGGTCCGAGGCGAGGATGTTGACCCCCACGCGTCGCTGGGCAAGCAAATGCCGCGCCGTGGCCGTGCTGCTGTTGACGCAGACCAAGGCGAGTGGCGGGGCGAGCGACACTGGGGTGAATGCGCTGACCGTCATGCCCCACGGGCGGCCGCCTTCCTCCGTCGTCAGCACGGTCACGCCGGAGACGAGCTGCCGCAGTGCGTGGCGCAGTTGATTGCCGTCGACTTGCATCCTCCGGACCGTACGGACCACCGGTGGTGCAGCGGAAGAGGGGTTCTGCCGATGCCACGTATCGGCGAAAGCCCGTCGAGCTGTGTGATCGCGGCTACGACACGAAGACGTTGTGCATGACCTCGTCGATCGTGGTGACGTCGGCGGCGACGAGAGCGACTGCCTCGTGGCTCATCGTGCGCATTCCTTCGGAGATCGCCACAGCGCGCATCTCCTGTGGCGCGGCGCGATCCACGATCAACTGGCGCACCGTGTCAGTGACCGCGAGCACCTCGTACACGCCGACGCGATCGCGGTAGCCGGTGCCCGAGCAGTAGTTGCACCCGCCGCCGTGGACGAACGACTCCTTCGCCGAGCCGCCGAACATGTCGTACCACTCCCGCTCTTTGCCCGTTGGCTCGTAGGCGGTGACGCACGACGGGCAGATCTTGCGGACGAGCCGCTGTCCGACGACGCCGACCAGCGACGAGGAGAGCAGGAACGGCTCGATCCCCATGTCGATCATGCGATAGAGAGCCGAGGTGGCATCGGTGGCGTGGAGGGACGACATCACCATGTGTCCGGTGAGTGCGGACTGCACGGCGATTCGCGCCGTCTCCTGGTCGCGGATCTCACCGACGAGGATCACGTCGGGGTCCTGACGAAGGATCGACTTCAGCCCACCGGCAAAGGTGACGTCGGCTTGCAGGTTGATCTGCATCTGGTTGATCGACGGGAACACGTACTCGACCGGGTCCTCGATCGTCATCACGTTCAGCTCGCTGCGCGTGATCTCGGCGAGCGTTGCGTAGAGCGTGGTCGTCTTGCCCGATCCGGTCGGGCCGCTGCACAGGATCATCCCGTATGGCTTGCGCACGATGGAGAGGTAGCGCTCGTGGGTCGCCGGCGGCATGCCCAACTCTGAGAGGTGCTTCATCGAGCGGCCTTTGTCGAGTAGGCGCAGCACTGCCGTCTCGCCAAAGATCGTCGCCCCGGTCGCGACGCGAACGTCGACGCCGGAACCGTCGACGACGGTCTCGAACTGGCCGTCCTGTGGTCGCCGCTTCTCGACGATGTCCATGTCGGCCATGATCTTGATCCGGCTGACGAGCTCGGGCCCGGTCGACACGGGAAGGCTGAGCACCTCGCGAAGCGCGCCGTCGACGCGATAACGCACGCGGATCCGGTCTTGCGTGGGCTCGATGTGGATGTCGGAGGCCCGGTCGCGCAAAGCCTGCGTGACGAGCTTGTTGACGAGTTGGATGATTGGGGCCTCGACGCCCATATCGACGGTCGTGTCGACCTCCGGCTTCGCCGCTGCGCTCTCCCACAACGACTTGACGTCTTCGTCAGTGGCTGAGACAGCGCGGTAGTACGTGTTGAGACACGTCACGACGTCGTCCGGGATTGCCAGGAAGACGTTCACCTTCGCGAACGGGATGCGGGCCAGCGCATCGCGCACGAGTGGGTTCGCACCGTCGGCGACGGCAACGTCGAGTGAATCGTCGTCCACGCGCAACGGAACGATCCGCAACCGCCGCGCCGTCTCCTCGCTGATCGCCTGCAGTGCTTCCGCGGTGGGGCGCACCAAGCGCAGATCCACGGTGGACAGACCCAACTGGGTGGCCAGCGCCTGAGTGAGCGACTGTGCGTCGATCAAGCCCTGGTCGACGAGGATCGCCCCGAGTTGCCGTCCGGACTCGCCTTGGAGATTGAGCGCGGCGGTGAGTTGCTCCGGCTGCAGGAGGTTCTGGGCGAGGAGCACATCGCCGAGACGGGCTCGCGGCGCTCCGAACGGCGGCACGCCTTCCGACGGCGGTGACGTCTGTGTCCTCGGCACCGGGTCGGGAAGCGGTGCCCGTCGCTTGAGGAGCTTGCTCACCATCGGACTCCTCCCTCGAGATGCTGAGAGTGAGAATGAACGGACTCACTGTGGCGACGTCAGGTCCCCTTGCCCAGAGTCATGAGTCCCGGAGTGCCGTCGGGGGGCCGAATTACCTGATCTTCTGAGTCGTCTGCGTCAATCAGGGGGGTCGATCGTCGCCTCCTCGGCGGCCTTGTGTGCAGCGGAGTCAGGCGTTGTTGCCCTGTTGGCTGACGCAATGACAGCTCAGAGTGGCGGTTGGAGTTCAAAGAGTGGCCAACCAGGAAGACACGACGTGACCGACCAACAACTGAACGTGCCGGAAGCCGCACCCGCTGATACCGCCGATGACCAGCGTCGCCCCGCGAAGCCGGCCAAGGCCAAGCGCGAGCTGTTCAGCATCGGCAAGACGATCAAGCCGGATGTCGTCATGAGCTTCTCCCGCCAGCTGTCGTCGTTCCTGGAAGCGGGCATCCCGCTGCTCGACGCCTTGAACATCGTCGGACAGCAGATGGGCAAGTCCCGGATGCGCGCCGTCATCAACGACCTCGGCACGTCGATCCACCGCGGTGGCAGCTTCGTCGACGCCGTCAACGCTCACCCCGACGTCTTCCCCGCCTACTACCGGGCGATGCTGGCATCCGCCGAGTACACCGGCGACCTCGACGACGTGCTCAGTCAGCTGGCCGCGTACATGGAGCGCGACATCGAGGCTCGCCGCCAGATCAAGGGCGCGCTGACCTACCCAATTCTCGTTCTCATCGTCGCCATCGCTGCGGTGATCGTGATGTCGCTGTTCGTCCTGCCGAAGTTCACGGGCCTCTACCGGAGCCTGGGGGCCAGCTTGCCGCTGCCGACGCGAATGCTGATCGGCTTCACCGACTTCATGCGCGCCGACTGGCCGTTCGTCATCTTGGGGATGGCTGCGGCCTTCGCCGGGTTCGCGACCATCATCGGCGGCGCACGGGGCAAGGGTCGCCGCGACGCTCTGGCGATGAGGTTGCCTCTGGTCGGCAACCTCTACCTCCTCGTGTCGCTCGAGCGCTTCTGCCGAGTGCTCTCGTCACTTGCTTCTGCTGGAGTGCCGTTGCCCGTCGCGATCGGCCTCTCCGCCGACAGCACGAACAACTCCTTGTTCCAGAAGCAGATGGTCGAGGTCCGCGAGGTGCTCGTCCGCGGGGGCGGCCTGTACGAGCCGATGGTCGCCACCGGGTTGTTCCCGATCGCGGCGCGGCAGATGATCCAGGTCGGCGAGCGCACCGGGATGCTCGGACCTCAATTGTCGAAGGCCGCCTCGTACTACGAGCGCGAAGTCACCTTCACGATGAAGAAGGCGACCGACCTGTTCGGGCCGATCGTCATCATCTTCGTCGCCCTCGTCGTCGGTTTCGTCGCTGTGGCTCAGATCGCAGCGATGTACAGCATCTTTGGACAGATCAAGTGAGGTCACCTCATGCCGGTCTCTGAAGAGCAACACAGCGTGTCGCAACCAGGCGGCACCAACACCAAAAGGAAGCACCAATGAAGATTCACTCAACGACCGGTCTGGACGACCGGAGCGACAAGGGATTCACGCTCGTCGAGATCCTGATCGCCATCGTCCTGGTCGGCATCCTCGCGGCAGTCGCTGTCGTGGGCATCAGCAACTTGGTCAGCAAGGGCTCCAGCAGCGCATGCACCGCTACCGCTGACTCCGCCAAGGCCGCCACAGCCGTCTACTTCGCCTCCCATCAGGCTTACCCCGCCGATTTCCTCGCATTGACCGTTGACGCCGTCAATGGCCCAGCCTTGACGCTGCCTGCAGGAGTCTCGGCCACCACGGGGACTGGCGCTGAGCCATGGGCGATTGTTGCCGGCATCAAGGCCGTCAAGAACGGTTCCGCGTGGACCCTGACCATGGACACGACGAAGAGCCCGCCCACCTTCACTTGCAGCTGAGTTGACCTTCCTGCCCGTCCGGGCTCGTCCGGCCCGGGCGGGCGGTGTTGGCGCTCACACTGAGAAAGAAGAACCTCGATGCGCGCTCGAAGAGACGCCGGCGACACCTTGGTCGAGATCTTGCTGACCGTCGTGCTGATCAGCTTGACGATCACCTCACTGGTCTCGAGCATGGGCACGGTCGCCAACGCCGGGACCGCGCAGCGCAACAGCGTTCGGGCCGACATCGTCCTGCGCAACTACGCCGAGGCCACCAAGACCGCGGTCAAAGCGTGCGTGCCGGGCGCTCCGTACGTGGTCACCTATCCACCACCCTTGCCCGGCGGGTTCACGGTGACCGGCGCGAACGGAACGTGCCCGGCGGTCGACGCGACCAAGACGCTGACGCTCGTCGTCACGCCTTCGTCCGGACCGCCGACGACGATGGTGATCAAGGTGCGCACCCCATGAGGTTCCGGCACCGTGATCAACCGAAGGACTCGGGAGCAGCGTTGCTGATGGCGATCGGCACGGTGCTGATGGTCGGCTCGATCAGCGCCGGCCTCGCTGCCACGGCCACCTCGAGCCTGCAGAACCGCACCACGCTGGAGCAGGTTCGCAACCGCGAATACGCGGCCGACGCGGCAATCGAAGACGCCATCGTCATCGTGCGTGGTGCGCAGTACACCTGCGCGAGCCTGCCGACGTCCTTTCTCCGCGAATCGTCGTTGAACGGCTTTGCGATCCGGGTCGACTGGTCGAACGCCTGCACACAGGTCTTGGCCGACGATGCGCAGACCGTCTACGACCAGCGCAACGTGATCTTCACGACCTGTCCCGACACCGGCGTGACGTGCATCGGCGCGCCGAACGTCATCATCCGCGCCCAGGTCAACTTCGATCCGGCGTCCGGGCCCGTCACGGAAACGCACATCCAGTCGTGGAGCGTGAATCGATGAGTGCGCGCCGGATGCGCCGCCCCGTGCACCACGACAGAGGTTTCACGCTGGTCGAGCTGATCATGACGATGGTGCTGGGCGCGATGATCGCCGGAGTCGTGTTGATGGCTCTGCTCACGTCGTTGAACGTTGCCGACTCGACCACCGCTCAGGTCAACGACTCGACCGATGCCGGGTTGATCTCGGCGTTCCTCATTCGCGACGCACAGTCGGCTGGAGGGATCGACCCGGCGAGCGCAACCGCCGATCCGTCGCTGGGTGCCTCCACCAGCGCGATTGACGGAGACGGTGTCGCGTGCACGCCGTCGCCGGCGGCTCTGGTCCTCCGCCTGAGTTGGCTGGACCGAACGGTCGCGGCGGCACCGACGAAGTTCGTGGTGTCGTACGCGATCACGGCGTCGGATCCGCTGGACAGCACCAAGTTGGAGCTCACCAGGCGCCAGTGCGCCTACCACGAGGCGACTGTCGACATGTCCGACGTGGTGCTGGCGCGCAGTGTGAACACGGCAACGGCTAGCTGCGATTTCGAGACCGGCACGACGGAGTCACCGATTTGCGCTGGCCGTCCGGCGACGGTGTCACTGCACGTCGCCGGCTCCGGCGAGCGGGCACCGTTCGACTACACCCTGACGGCGGCCCTGCGGACCGCGGCTTCGCAGCTGACGATCATCGCTCCGAGCAGCCTGCCTGATGGTCTGGTCGGAGTCGCCTACGCGTCGAACGTGGTGACCACGATCGGCGCTGCGGCGCCGACGGCATGGTCGCAGAACGGGCTGCCCGCACCGTTGGAGATCGACTCGGCGAGTGGCGTCATCTTCGGGATCCCGACAAGTGCTGGTCAGTTCCCGGTGACGATCACCGTGACCGACGCACTGGGGGCGAAGGCGTCGCGCGTGTACACCCTCGTGATCCACGAACCGCCGCACGCCACGCCCGACTCGTTCAGCGTCAACGAGGACTCCGTCTTCGCCGTCGCCGCGCCCGGTGTGCTCAACGGCGACAGCAGCCCCGAGGGCAAGCCGATCACTGCCGTCCTCTATTCCGGTGTCGCCAACGGCTCGGTGACCCTCGCGGCCAACGGTGGCTTCATCTACACGCCGAACCCGGACTTCTACGGGACAGATGCGTTCCAGTACAAGGCCAGCGATGGCTCTCTGGAGTCGACACCGGTCACCGTCACGCTGACGGTCAACGCCATCAACGATGCACCGCGCAACCAGGTGCCCGTCGGCCAGGAAACGATGAAGAACACGAACAAGGTGTTCAGCAGCCCCAGCAACCGCATCTCCGTCAGCGACGTCGATGTCGGCCCTGGGACTCTGCGCGTCACGCTGACTGCGTCCAACGGCACGCTGACGTTGCCGACCAAGACCGGCCTGACGTTCTCCGTGGGCGATGGCACGAGCGACCCGACGATGACCTTCACTGGTGCGGTCGCCAACATCAACGCCGCATTGACCACGACGACGTTCACTCCGACGGCGAACTTCACGGGCACCGGCTCAGTGCAGATCGCCACCTCGGATCAAGGCAACACGGGGGCGGGCGGCGCGCTGACCGACACGGACGCCGTCACTGTCAACGTCACCGGCCTCGGGATCTTCACAGCCAACAAGGACGTCGGTGACATCGAGATCAGCGGATCGAGCACGTTCGCCCCGCCGTCGTACACGGTCAAGGGCAGCGGGTGGGACATCTGGGAGAACAACGACGGCTTCCAGTACCTGTACCGGCAACTGACCGGCGACGGGAGCCTGACGGCGCGGGTCGCATCGATCAACGTCACCTACAACGGCGTTCGTAACGCGACGAAGACGTGTTACGCCCCGCAAGGTACGCAGTACTGCGAGTCCGTATCCAAAGCGGAAGTGATGATCCGCCAGAACGTCACCTCGGGCGCAGCGATGCACGCCTCGACTGGTATGACTCAAGGCAACGGATCGGAGTTCATCTTCAGGACGACAAGCGGAGGTGGTTCCGGTGCATCCGGTGCCAAGGATTCGCTCGGGGCCCCTTACTGGCTGCGGCTGACACGACGTGGCAACCAGTTCACCGCCGAGATCTCAGCGGATGGGATCAACTGGATGGCGAGGGGCACGCCACAGACCATCGCCATGGGCTCCACGACCTACATCGGGCTGGCCGTCTCGGCGGTGTATCAGCTCTCTGGCGACTCCCCGAGCACCAAGCTCAACACCACGATCTACGACAGCGTCTCGATCAGCACCCCGCCGGTCGCCGTCGGTGACGCATACCTCGTCAACGAGGACACGACGCTCGCGCTCAACGCCGCAGCCGGAGTGCTGACCAACGACTCCGACCCCGAAGGCGACATCCTCACGGCCAAGCTCGTCTCCGGCACCCCGGGCCTCTCGTTGAACGCCGACGGGTCGTTCAGCTACACGCCGCCGGCGAACTTCTCGGGAATCGCTTCGTTCTCCTACGTCGCCAACGACGGGATCCTCGAATCCCCACCGGTCACTGTGACGCTCACCGTCAACTCCTCCAACGAAACGCCGAGCTTCGTCAAGGGCCCGGACCAGCTTGTGTCATCGAGCGCTGCTCTGCAGCTCGTCCCGGGTTGGGCGACGGCGATCAATCCCGGCAGTGGTGAGACCGGGCAGTTGATCGACTTCATCGTCACCAACACCAACCCAGGATTGTTCAGCGTGCAGCCAGCGGTCCGCGCCGACGGCACGTTGACGTTCGCCCCGGTCGGCGGCGTTTCTGGGCAAGCGACCGTCAGCGTGAAGATCCACGACAACGGCGGCACTGCCAACAGTGGCAACGACACCAGCGCCGTGCAGACGTTCACGATCATCGCCGACGATCCGCCGGCGGTGACGACGTCGGGCACCGCCCTGACGTACACGGAGAACGCAACGACTGCGGCGGATCCGGGCGTGACAGTCAGCGACGCCGACAACGCCAACCTGGCGTCGGCGACCGTCAGGATCAGCTCCGGCTACCAGAGCGGCCAGGACTTGTTGGCGTTCACTGCCCAGAACGGGATCACCGGGTCGTGGAACGCGGCGTCGGGCGTGCTGACGTTGAGCGGGACGAGCTCGGTCGGCAACTACCAAGCTGCGCTGCGATCAGTCACCTACACCAACACCAGCGACAACCCGGTGGCGACCTCGCGCACCGTGAGCTTCGTCGCCAACGATGGTCTGATGGCCAGCAGTTCAGTGGGACGGACGCTCGTGATCACGCCGGTGAACGACGCGCCAACGGTTACCACCACTGGCGGCAGCATGGCGTACACGGAGAACGCGACCTCTGCCGTCGATGCCGGTCTGACCGTCGGTGACGTCGACAGCGCCAACCTCACCTCGGCAACGGTGTCAATCGACTCCGGCTACCAGAGCAGCCAGGACTTGCTGGCCTTCACGAACCAGAACGGCATCGTGGGCACATGGAACGCGGCGACGGCGACGTGGACGCTGAGCGGTTCGAGCTCGGTGGCGAACTACCAGACTGCGTTGCGGTCGATCACGTACACGAACAGCAGCCACAACCCGTCCACGACCGCTCGGACGGTGACGTTCGTGGTCAACGACGGCCCACTCGCCAGCAACACAGCCAGTCGTGCGATCGCCATCACCCCGGTCAATGACGCGCCTGTCGTCTCCACCAGTGGCGGGAGCATGGCCTACACGGAGAACGCCACCTCGGTCGTCGACAGCGGCGTCACCCT
>DATBKA010000491.1:0-2853 GCA_036556105.1 Ilumatobacteraceae bacterium
ACAACGTGTGCCACGACATCGACGCGTTGATGCACAGGTTCCCGCCGGGTGACAGTCCGACCGTCAACGAGTTGGCCATCACGGCACTACGGGCACCGTTGACCGACGAGGTCTCGCCCAGCGGCTGCCCGCAGATCGTTCCGGTGAGGTAGCTGTCGAGCCCGGGATCGACGATCGTGATCGTGCCCGTCACCGCAACAGCGGCGTCCGGCGCGGCGCCGATCTCGATCGTCTGGCCGACACCTTGCCGCCCGCGCCATCCGCCGATGCCGTTGCGTGTGTCGACCATTCGCGTTGGCGTGACGGGCGTGAAGCGAAGCGTGCCGGTCGTGCTGAACACACCCGTCACGTCGACGATCACATCAACGGCAGAACTGGTGAACACGCAGAACGTGCCGTCTGCCGCGACCGGGATGAACGCCGCGCCGGCGACGGTCTCGCCCGGTTGCCAGTTGACGTTGGAGACAGTGGGAACGGTTCCGGTGCATGGATACGCAGCGAGGAACCCAGCGGCGCTCCCGCCGGTGACCGTGAGCGTGGCCGACACGCCGGCTGCGCCTGCCGGCGCCTGGATCACCGCCGGCGAAGCCCGACCGGTGCGCCGAGTGTCGAGCTTGCGGTCGGGCGTGATCGGGTCGAAGCGCAGTGCGCCGCTCGTTCCGCTCGGGATGAATACGCCTTGCAGGTCGACGATCACATCGGTAGCTGCATTGCTGAAGATGCACAGCGTTCGGCCCGCGCCGAGCAACGTCGTCGCTTGTGCGCCGCGATCCTGGCGAGTGAGGAAGTTGACGCTCGACGTCAGCGGTTGCGCGCCGCAGTCCCACACCGTCAGGTATCCCGCCGCCGCCGGTGCCGCGGCGGTGGCGTTGATCGCAACCGCAACAGCATCCGTGCCCACGAGCGCTGGAGCCAGCACGGAGAGATCGACGGTAAGCGTGCCACCGGCAACAAGGCGTTGGCCGGTCTCACGTGTGTCGAGCACCCGCTTCGGCTCGACCGGGCGATACAGCAGTGGTGCACTCCCACCTGTGATGCCGACTTCGTTGCCGACGTGGCGCGACACGCCCATCCGCGCCGTGACGTCGTCGGCGATCAGCACGCTGCGCTGCCGGTAGGCATCGGCCGTGGAGAGATGCGTGTGATCGCTGGCGATGGGCAGGCCCGACGCCGCCAGCACCTGCGGCCAGTCCCAGAGCGTCAGGTTCGGCCGCTCGGCGGCCACCGTCTGCAGCGCTTGATTCCACATCGCCTGGTTGTTCGGATCCTGCATCGTCTGCAGTGCCCACCACATCTCGTGGTCGGTGCCGACGGAGTCGACGAGACCACGGATGTCGTCGAGCATGCATTGCATGGGATCCGCTGCTGCCGCGCACCCGAGGGCGTCGTTCGGGCCGATGCTGACGACGATCACGGACGGGTCGAAGCCGATCGAACGCTGGTGAGCGAGCCACAGCGTCATGTTCGCACCGGGGTTGTTGCCGACCAGCTTGCCGGCCTGGAACCCCACGCCCGCAGCCATGTGCACCGGGCCCCAACCGCGGTCGGCGAGCATGTTGGCGAGGGTCGGGCCCCAACCCGATTCGAACGGCGGGCCATAGGCGGAGCCGAGCATCACCGAGTCGCCGACGATGGCGATGCCGCCACGCGGGCCTGGATTCTCGATGAACACGGACACGAACAAGCGCTCCGCCGACGCCTGACCCGGGGCGACCGTGAGGCCGGCACTCGTCGCGGCAATGACCGCGACCGCAGTGGCGAGGATCCGCCGAAAGCGCGGAGTCGACGATCGCCGTTCGGGGGGAGACACCGCCGAGCACAGTAGTTTGCCGCCGATGACGACTCCCAGATCCGTGTTGCCAGTTCCCGAGCACGAGGTCTACACCGACGGTGCCTGCTCGGGAAACCCCGGGCCCGGCGGCTGGGCGTGGGCGACGGCGCCGGACGGTGCGCACCGCGGTTCGGGCGGCGAGGCCAGGACGACCAATCAGCGGATGGAGATCATGGCCGTGCTCGAAGCGATGCGCGCCTTGGATGGCGAGCTGACGATCGTCTCGGACTCGACGTACGTCGTCAACTGCTTTCGCGACAAGTGGTGGGCACGCTGGCAGGCCAACGGATGGCGGAACGCGAAGAAGGCTCCGGTCGCCAACGTCGACCTGTGGCAGCCGCTGATCGAGCTCGTGCTGGCTCGCTCACCGCGGTTCCGATGGGTCAAGGGTCACTCTGGCGATCCGATGAACGACCTCGTCGACGCGATGGCCGTGGAGGAAGCCAGGCGCTTCATGTGAGCCACACGTTGTGGCTAGCGTCGCCGCCCATGGATATCAACGGCGTCAGCGCAATCGTCACGGGTGGAGCATCAGGAATCGGAGCCGCAGCGGCGCGGCGATTGTCGGCGGGCGGCGCCAAGGTCGTGGTCGCCGATCTTCAGGACGACAAGGGATCGGCGCTCGCCGACGAGATCGGCGGTGGGTTCTGTCGTGTCGACGTCACCAACACCGACGACATCGTCCAGGCCGTCGAGATGGCCAAGAGCATGGGCCCGTTGCGAGTGCTGGTCAACTCGGCCGGCATCGGCTGGGCGCAGCGCACCGTCGGCAAGGACGGAACCGATCAGTCGGCCGCAAACCTCGATGCCTTCAAGAAGGTGATCGCCATCAACCTGGTCGGCTCGTTCGATTGCATTCGCATCGCCGCCACGGCGATGAGCCTCACCGAGCCGTTGGCATACGGTGAGCGCGGCGCGATCGTCAACATCGCGTCCGTTGCTGCGTTCGACGGCCAAATCGGGCAAGCGGCGTACTCGGCATCGAAGGGTGGTGTGGTCGGTATGACGTTGCCGATCGCCCG
>DATBKA010000492.1:0-4309 GCA_036556105.1 Ilumatobacteraceae bacterium
GCACCTTGGTCACGGGGTGCTGCGCAAGCCAGTCGATGTGCAGGTCGGGATGTAGCTTGCGCAACTCGTCGGCGATCGACGCGTCGCGCAATGCGTGACCGAGGCCGATCGGGGACGACACGTACAGCGCTCGCTTCGGTCGTCGCGCGGCGCGCACCCACGTGCGCCGGCGCGGCTGCGGCGTTTGGAGCTGGTCGACGAACTCCTCGATGAGGCGATTGACGACGATCGGGTCGCGCGATTGCGGACCGTGTCCACCGCCGGCAATCGTCACCAGCTCCCCGTGGACGAGCTCGGCCAGGGCCGCCCCGGCGGAGTGAGGTTTGATGCGGTCCTTGTCGCCGTGGATGACGAGTACGGGAGCAGTGACTCGCGCGCACAGAGCCCGGACATCGTCGGTTCCGGCGTGACGAGCGCGGGCCGTGTCGATCAACACCTCCGGTGTCGTCTCCAGAGCCCAGCCGACGCAGTCCTCGATCTGCTTCGTCGAGTGCCACTCGCTGAACATCTGGGCGAAGAAGAACTCGGCGAAGTCGCGGTAGTTCCGGCGCCAGTAGTAGCTGTTGTACTTCGCCCATCCGTCAGTGGTGTCGAGTGGCTCGTCGAACTCGTACACCGCCCGCTCGCCGTGCTGGGGGGCGAGCTCGACCGACGGTCCGATCACCACGAGACCCTGCGTTCGCTGCGGATGGTCCGCGGCGAACTGCAGGCCCCACATCGCCCCGGCAGACAGGCCGACCAGCACAGCGCGCTCGGTGCCGGTTGCGTCGAGGACCGCCTCGACGTCGGCGGCGAACTCCTCGTGCGTGTAGGCATCGGGACCAACCGGTCGCGATGACAGCCCGGCGCCGCGGCCGTCGAAGGTAACGACGCGATGACGTCGCGCCAGCGTGGCGACCTGCAGCTTCCAGAACCGCGACGGGATGATCGACCACGTCGGGAGCAGTGCGATCACCGGCTCCCCCGCACCGAACGCCTCCCAATGAAGGCTCACGTCGCCGCGCCGAGCGAAACCGGTGGCATCCGGCTGCCGCGCCCTCATCGCCGCCGACTCTTTCCACCGTTGGAGGATCGATCGTGACCTTCTTCGATGGCGCGGATCACATCAGCTACGCGACGCAGACTGGTGCGGATCGGCAGCTGATGACGATCGAAGCCGAGCAGTAACAGCGCCTCGGAGCCGATGAATGCGTTGCCGATCAGCGTGGCCAGTTCAGCGGGCTCGAACGGTCCCAATCCGCCGAGTTGCTGCGCTGCCTCAGTGGCAACGCCGGTGAGCAGTTCGTACCAGCCGAACAGCAATGCCCGCGCCGCCTCGGCGATCGCTGGCGTCGACCAACCGGCCGCGATCATCTCCTGGAGCACGCGCACGTAGCCCGACTCGAGGTCGTCCTCGAGAAAGTCGCACGCCTGTTCATACCGTCGCCACAGCGGAGTGTCTTGCGCGTACATCCCGGCCTGGCGGGCCAACCGGCGGCGGTTCTCCGACTCGAGCAGAGCCAGCACCATTCCGCCCTTCGAGCCGAAGTGGTAGTGCACCTGCGACAGCGGCACTCCCGCTTGCTGAGCAACCTTACGTGTCGACAGGCCCGCGTAGCCATCCAACAGCAACCGCTGGCGGGCGGCGCTGAGGATCGCCGCGGCCGTGTCGGGCTCGGTGGTCGGCGCTCTCATCGTGCACTCCTCGAACTTGCCTCGCTAGCCTTCTCGGTCGAACGACCGAAATCAGTCTTGCGCGAAAATGCCTGTAAGTCAAGGTCTTGACAGGAGCGCGATAGTGACCAATCAAGTAATTCGGTCGATCGACCGAATTACGCACTGCGAGAGGAGACAACGATGACACTCACCGACACCCGTACCGACGTCCTGACCACGGAGATGCTCGCCCGCTTCGACGAGCGAGCGCCTCACTATGACCAAGCCAACCAGTTCTTCGACGAAGACTTCGAGGAGCTCCGCCAGTCCGGATACCTCTTGGCCTCCGTGCCCGCCGACCTCGGCGGCGGTGGCCTGAACCTCGCCGCCATCAACGAGTTGCAGCGACGCATCGCCTACGTCGCACCGGCCACCGCGGTCGCGATCAACATGCATCACTACTTCGTCGGCTTGTGCGCCGATCTGCACCGGGCCGGTGACCCATCGGGCGACTGGGTCCTGCGGCGCGCCTTAGAAGGTGCCGTGTTCGCCGCCGGCCATGGCGAGGCGGGCAACGACGTACCAGTCCTGCTCTCGTCGACGGCAGCCGAGCGGGTCGACGGTGGGTGGACGTTCACGGGACACAAGATCTTCGGCAGCCTCTCCCCCGTGTGGACGTATCTCGGCGTGCACGGGCTCGACACGAGCGATCCGACGTCGCCGAAGGTGGTCCACGGATTCGTGCACCGCGACACTCCCGGCTACCGCATCGAGCCGACCTGGGACACACTGGGCATGCGCGCCACGATGTCGAACGACACGATTCTCGACCACACCTTCGTGCCCGACGAGGCAGTGATCCGCGTGTCTCCTGCGGGCTTTGCCGGCGCCGACATGTTTCATGTTGCTCTGTTTGCGTGGGCGTTGCTCGGCTTCGCCGGCGTGTACTCGTCGATCGCCCGACGAACGTTCGACGACACCGTGGCGCGAATGCACGAGCGGAGGTCGCTCGCGCTCACTCGCTCCATGGCGTACCACCCGGAGGTCCAGCACCACGTCGCCGAGATGCGGATCCACCTCGAGGCGATCACGGCCCACCTCGATCGCGTCTGCAACGACTGGGCGACGGGAGTCGACCATGGCATGGCTTGGCCGTTGAAGATCCTGGCCTGCAAGCACGACGTCGTGACTCGAGCCTGGTCGATCGTCGACACCGCGTTCGACCTCACCGGCGGTGCGGGCATCTTCAAGCGCAGCCGCTTCGAACAGCTCTTCCGTGACGCACGCCTCGGCCGAATCCATCCCGGCAACACGCTGCTCACCCACGAGTTGGTCGGCAAGCTCAGCCTGGGCATCAACCCCGACGAGCAGCCGCGCTGGGGCTGAGCGTCACGCCCGCATCTGGTGTCGGGCCCGGTGTTTGGATGCCGGGCGACAGGGGAATCGCTGAAGCTCGACCGTCGCAGTGACGGCACGACCCGAGGCAGGTGACCCGATGGAACCTGACAAAGTGCCCGACAGCGAGCGTCATGTGATCGCGGTCTTGCGGTCGCGAGAGGCCGCCGACCGAGTTGTCGACCGCCTGGTCGCCAGCGGTGTGAACAGGCAGTTGATCACCGTTGACGACCCAGCCGACGAGACACCAGCGTTGCGGGCGGAGATGCGCGCCGAGCTCTCCGATGCCGTGATCTTGCCGCAGGCCTCCTTCATCGCCGACAAGGAAGGCGCGCGCGGGTTCGGCCTCACCCTGCTGCTCACCGGCTTGATCGCGTTGGTGCTTGCCTTTCCGATCGCCCTGATCGACTACGGCCTCTCGTACTGGAGCCGCTTCCTCGTCGCCGCAGGCATCACCGTCGGCCTCGCCTTGATGATCGCTCTGGTCTTCGGGATCGCCTGGGGCAGCAGCGATCCGAACAAGCCGGCGGCTGCGCAGCGCGGCACCACGCTGCGGGTGCGTGTCGACAACGAATCGGTCAAGCGAATCATCGTCGAAGCCGATCCGATCAGAGTCGATGAGATCACCGAGCAGGGCGAGCCGGCGGCGGCTGTCCACACCGAGAATCAAGCCGCTGACGACAACCTCGCCGACAAAGCAATAGACACCGTCGCCCACATGAAGGAGCAGTCGGACAAGCCCCAGTAGCGAACGCCGCCCGCGGCCGCTCGTCGAGGTAGGTCGGACGACCCATTTGGAGTACGGGCCGAGCAGCGCAAACGCGCCTGCGCCGGCCCGTGTGCGTGGTCGGCGGTGCGCCGGCGAGGTCGCCGACTTCGACGCGCAGTGCCGATTCACGACAGGAAGCCACCGTCCGTCGACCGGGTGGCCCGCCGTGTCAAGTCACGCTTGAGGTGAACGCGCTCGGTGGCGCCGGTACTTGAGCGGTCTGTACGAACACTTGACGTGACGAACCCTGGGGCCGTCTTTACATTGCTCGCCAGTTCGATCCGAACGGTCGGGCGGGAACAAGACGAGACCAAAGGTAGGAGACGTGATCGCAAAAATCCCCCAAATCAGCGTGGTCACCAAGGCAGTCTCCGTCCTCATCTTGGTCGCCACGGTTGCGGCGCCCAAGAAGTGGTGAGACGAGCCAACAAACAAGGAGACGGAAAACCATGAAGTCGAAATTCATTGCCTTTCAGTCGCTCTGCGCAGTCGGTGCCCTGGTGCTGACGA
>DATBKA010000493.1:0-3810 GCA_036556105.1 Ilumatobacteraceae bacterium
GTGGTCGGATCAGTCGTCACCGCGCCAGTCTCGCCCGCCGCGACCTGCCGTCCAACGGGCTTTGACGAAATGTCGCCGGGCCGCCGAGGAGCCCACAAGTAGGCTGGGCACATTCCGCCGACGAAGGGTCCTGTCGTGAACCGCACCTCCCAACGCCTTGCCACCATCGCCGAATCGGCCACACTGGCCGTCGACGCCAAGGCCAAGGCGTTGAAGGCCAAGGGCGAGAACGTCATCGGGTTCGGTGCCGGCGAGCCCGACTTCCCGACCCCCGAGAACATCGTCGAGGCCGCAGCGCGGGCCTGTCGCGACCCGAAGTTCCACAAGTACACGCCTGCCGCGGGGTTGCCGGAGCTGCGCGACGCGATCGCCGCCAAGACGCTGCGCGACTCCGGTTTTCAGTGCGAGGGCAGCCAGGTGCTCGTCACCAACGGCGGCAAGCACGCTGTCTTTACTGCGTTTGCGGCGTTGTGCGACCCCGGCGACGAAGCCATCTGCCCGGCGCCCTACTGGACCACGTACCCAGAGGCCATTCGCTTGGCGGGCGGGGTGCCGGTCATCATCGACACCGACGAGAGCAACGGGTTCAAGGTCACCATCGAACAACTCGATGCCGCGCTCACGCCGAAGACGAAGGTCCTCCTGTTCGTCAGCCCCGACAACCCCAGCGGGTCGATCTACTCGCCGGAGGAGGTTGAAGAGATCGGATTGTGGGCGCTGCACCACCGTGTCTGGGTGCTCACCGATGAGATCTATGAGCACCTCGTGTACGGCGACAACAAGTTCGTCAGCATGCCTGCCGTCGTTCCCGATCTCGCCGGCCAATGCGTGATCGTCAACGGCGTTGCCAAGACGTATGCGATGACCGGCTGGCGCGTCGGCTGGATGATCGGGCCCAGCGATGTGATGAAGGCGGCGATCAACTTCCAGTCGCACAGCACCTCCAACGTGTCCAACGTCGCCCAAGCAGCGACGCTCGAGGCGGTGCGTGGTGATCTGTCGGCGGTGGCGATGATGCGCGATGCCTTCAGCCGGCGGGCGGTCACCATGCACCGGATGCTCAACGAGATCCCCGGTGTGTCGACGATCGTTCCGCAGGGCGCGTTCTACTGCTACCCGAACTTCTCGTCCTTGCTGGGTCGCCCGCTCGGTCCGAATGGCACGGTCAGCCACTCGACGTTGGAGTTGGCCGACACAATCCTCGGCGAAGCCGCGGTCGCGTTCGTGCCAGGTGAGGCGTTCGGCACTCCTGGCTACGCCCGGTTCAGCTTCGCCATGGCCGACGCCGACCTCGAGGAAGGCATCCGCCGCATCAACGCCTGGGTCACTGCCTGACCCGTCGTATGCTCGGTGATCCCGGCTCAACAGTCCTGACAAGGGGGGTCTGATGTCTGACCGTCTGCGCTTCGGCATCTTCATGGCGCCATTCCATCCGGCAGGGGAGAACCCGACGCTGGCCCTCGAGCGAGATCTTGAGTTGATCCAGCATCTCGACCGCCTCGGCTGGGACGAGGCGTGGATCGGCGAGCACCACTCGGCGGGATCGGAGATCATCGCCTCGCCGGAGATCTTCATCGCCGTCGCCGCGGAACGGACCCGGCACATCAAGCTCGGTACCGGCGTGATCAGCGTCAGCTATCACAACCCGCTGTGGGTGTGCGAGCGGGCGGTACTGCTCGATCACCTCACGCGTGGACGGTTCATGCTCGGTCTCGGCCCAGGCTCGTTGCCGACCGATGCGGCCATGGTCGCCCTCGACCAGGGCCAGACGCGCGAGTTGCTCGCCGACGGCACCGACATAATCATGCGCCTGCTGCGCGACGACGAGCCGGTGACCTTCAAGAACGACCGCTGGGATCTTCGCGAGGCGCGGCTGCACCTCCGCCCCTACTCCGACTTCGATGTCGCCGTGGCAGCTGTGGCGTCGCCGGCGGGGCCGCAACTCGCCGGCAAGCACGGGATCGGGCTGTTGTCGGTCGGCGCCACGCAGGCTGCGGGCTTCGACGCCTTGGCGCTTCATTGGGGTGTGGTGGAGGAGCGGGCGGCCAAGTTCGGCACCACCGTCGATCGCAGCGCGTGGCGCCTGGTCGGGCTGATGCACATCGCCGAGACCCGCGAGCAGGCTTACAAGGATGTCGCGTTCGGCATCGAGCAGTGGTTCCACTACTTCCAATCGGTCGCCGCGTTCCCGCAGATGGCCGTCGGCGGGAGCAACATCCGCGAGATGATCGACTTCGTCAACGAGACCGGTCTTGGCTCGATCGGCACCGCCGAGGACGCGGTTGCCCAGATTGATCGGTTGATGAAGCAGTCCAACGGCGGGTTCGGGTGCTACTTGCTGCTGGCCCACGAATGGGCCAATCCGCGGGCGACGCACCGCAGCTTCGAACTGATCGCCCAGCACGTGTTCCCGCAGTTCCAGGGACAGGCCTACAGCACCAGCGAGGCCAAGCTCCGCGCCGAGGCATCGCGGCCGGAGATGGCGGCGGCGCACATGCAGGCCGTCGAAGCGGTCGCCGCGAAGTACCAGGCAGAGGTGGCGTCAGGACGCTGACACGCGACCGCCCGTGCCGCTGAGCAGGTTGACGCGGCGCATCGTCGCGTAGCTGACCCAGCCCACGCACAAGACCAGCCAACACGACACGGCCCGGTAGAGCACGGCGGCGACGATCGCCGACGCCGTCGGCACGCCGCTCTGCACCAATGCCACGGCGATCGCCGACTCGACGAGGCCGATCCCGGCTGGAGTGAAGCTCAGCGATGCCGCGCCGAGGGTCGCGCCGTAGATGACGGCCAGGTGCGTCCACGGCACCGGCACGCCAAGGGCGGTCACACAGACCGCGAGACAGGCGATGTCGGTGACCCAATTGACGGCCGCGTAGACGCTCGACGCGGCGCCGGCGCGCCACCCGAGGCGGAACCCAGCCAGCCGTTGGAACGCCCGCGACACGACTGCGGCGTCGAGATCGCCGGCGCGGCGGATGACGCGGCGAACGCCGGACACGACGACCTGCACCATCCGTTCGACGCGGTGCCTCACCAGCTCGGAGCGAAACGACATCAACAGCACCGCGATCGGGACGATGCCGAGGACCATGGCGACCGGGCCGACGATGGACGTCGCTCCGTCGCCGGTCACGGCGGCGCCGACACCGAGGACTGCGGCGAGGACGGTGGTGGAGATGATGCCCGAGGTCGCCAGCGCCCAGGCGGCCGTCGGTACGTCGGCGCCGCGTCGCTTCAGCTGTGCGTACGTGTAGGCAGTTCCCGCGGTGCTGCCCGCCAGCGGCAGCGTGACCGACACGGCGTTGGCGGCGAACGTGATCGCCATCATCGAGCGAACGGGCAAGGACACGCCGCGGGCGCGCAGCACGCGTCGTTGTTGGAGGGCGGCGGTCAACATCGACACACCGGCCAGGGCGATCGCTGGAACGAGCCACACGCCGTTGAGCCGGCGGACCTCTCCACCCAACGAATCGATCAGCCGCGGCCATCGGATGTGGGCGGCAGCGATGACAACGGCGACGAATGCGACCACGAGGGCGGGACGCTTTACCAGGCTCGGGGACGCGTGCGAACGGTGCGTCGCCGTCAGATCGAGATCGGTCATTGCGCACCTCCACGTTCTTCTCGTGGGTCTTCGCCAACGCGCCGGCGGCGGATCACATTCCGGTAAGGCGCGTCGTCGCCGTGTGACTCCCGCCACCGGCACGCTGTTGGGGCTTGCCGGGGCACATCGCAGCGAGCAACCTGGCGCGATGATCTACGGTGCTCACGTCGTCGTGTTCAGCAGCGATGCCGAAGCTGATC
>DATBKA010000494.1:0-1961 GCA_036556105.1 Ilumatobacteraceae bacterium
TATCACCGTCGGCACATGCAGATGGAGGTTCCACGATGAGTCGAGAGGCCGTGGCAGAGCATGCGGGCGCCGTCCACAGACACGATGCAGCGATGCTGCTGCGCTGGTTGTTCATCGCCGCGGCCATCGCCGCGATCGTCATCGTCGCCATGGACAACCGAGAGGATGTCCGGCTCGGATATGCGTTCGGTGATGCGCAGGCGCCGACGTGGATCGTGATCGTTGTTGCCGCAGTTGTCGGCGCCATCATCGGATGGCTGGTCAGGCTCGGTGCCCGGCACCGAGCGTGAGCGGACGCGCGTGCAGTGAGCCGAGCGGCGCGGCACTTCGCCATCGGTCACTAGTCTCGGCTCGACGTGAGATCGCACGCATGGCTCAGCCACTCGCGCAGTTGGATGATCGTCCTTGCGTGCGCCCTGCTGGGCGCGGCATGCGGAGGTGGGTCCGAGCCGGAAGGTGAACCGTTGGCGGCGGACGTGGACACCATCCTCGACGCCTCGGCGACGGCGATGAGCGACGTCACGAGCGTTCACTTCGACCTCCGTCGCTCGGGCGCGGTGGTGTTCATCGACGAGTTCGAGTCGATCGCTCTCGACAAGATCAAAGGACGGTTCTCCGCGCCCGGGAGCGCCGACGCCGTGCTCGACGTCACCGTCGACGGCTCGCTGCACACCAAGCTCGGCGCGGTCGCCCTTGGCGGCGAGGTGTGGCTGTCCAACCCGGTGACCGGCAAGTTCGAAGTGCTCGATACCGGCTACGACATCGACCCAGCGACCTTCTTCGATCCCGAACACGGCTGGGGCCCGTTGATGGGCGCGCTGACCGACGCCGTGCTGGTCGGGGTCGAGGACCGTGGCGGGAAGCGATATCACGTTCGCGCTGTCGGTCCCGCGGCGCAGATGGAGATCATCACTGCCGGCCTGGTTCGGGATCAGGACGTCGCCATCGACTTCTGGCTGCGGCGCGACACGGCGCTCGTGACCGCTGCGGAGTTCTCGACGGTGTTCTCGGGCAAGACCACCGATTGGGTGATCGAGCTCAGTGGCTACGGAGACGACTTCGAGATCAAGAAGCCAGAGGTCGATGGCTGATCTCGTCGATCCGCCGGCGGTACGGCATCGGCAGGCATCCCCACGCGCTGTCCTCGCCGCCGTCGGCTTCGCCGTGTTCGTCGCTGCCGACGATCTGACCGTCGTGGCGACGATGTTGCGCCCGATCATCGGCGACCTCGGTCTCGGCTTGCCGGACGGTCTCGACGACGCGGCCTGGATCGTCAACGCCTATCTCATCGCTTTTGTCGCCGTGATGCCGATCGCCGGCCGCCTCAGCGACATCGTCGGCCGACGGCGCACGTTCGTCGGTGCCTACGCGCTGTTCATCGCCGGCACGATCATCATCCCGACGTCCTCGTCGCTCGGTCCGTTCCTGTTCGGCCGCGTGCTCACGGCCATCGGTGGCGGGGCGATGGTGCCGGTGGCGCTGGCGGTGGTCGGCGACGTGTACCCGGAGGAGTCGCGGGCCCGCGCCCTCGGCACGCTCGGCGCGATCGAAACGCTGGGCTGGGTGTGGGGCCCGCTGTACGGGGCGATGCTCGTCCGCTTCCTCTCGTGGCAGTGGCAGTTCTGGCTGAACGTGCCGCTCGCCGTGATCGGGGTTGCCGTGACGTGGAGGGTGCTCGCCGATCACGATCAGCCGCAGCGCAGGGCGCGCATCGATTGGCTCGGTGGCCTCCTCGTCACCGTCTTCCTGGTGTCGCTCAACCTGGCCCTGCTCGGCAACGCCGAGATCCAGAGCGTCACCGGTCTCGACGAACTGACCGGCGGCTCGGGCCCGGACCTGCGGTGGCTGTACGTCGTCGCCGCTCTCGCCGCCGTTGGGTTCGCCTGGCACGCCCGCCGTTCGGCCGACCCGTTGATCGACCCCCGGTTGTTCCGCGGCCGCAACCTCCGCCTCGCCTTGTT
>DATBKA010000495.1:0-4402 GCA_036556105.1 Ilumatobacteraceae bacterium
GGTCGGCGCACGGGGAACCGCGGGTCGCCGGTCTCGGTCGGGCGCACCCGACGAAAGAGTCGCTTCACCCCGTGGTTGACGAACAGGCTCTCGGCGCCGATCAGGGCCGACATGACCATCGCCTGGCGCCACTTCGAGGAGTCGGCGACGGCGCGCCCGATCCCGATGACGTGCCAGATCGCGCTGAAATCGCCGACGTGACTGGCCGTCTGGAAGACGGAGTCGGCAACGGGGTTGCCGCGCAGCCGTTCGAGGTGCTCGTCGCCCCAGCGGTCGAACTCGGTGATGCTGATCACGCCACGAGCGCAGCGTGCCGCAGGGGTGCTTCGACTGCGGCGAGTTCGGGGTCGCCCCCGAAGGCCGGGCACCACTGCTGGAACGAGCACGAGTCGCACAGTGGGCCCTGGCGGGGGAGGAACGTGCCGGTCGTGCAGGCACGCTCAACCGCCTTCCACACCGCCGTCGTGCGCGTCGTGATGAACCTGACCGATTGCGCCGACGGCAAGGCGGTGATGGTTTCGCCGGTACGTAGGTACATCAGCCGGATGGCCACCGGCCGGCGCCCGAGCACCTCTTCGCACAGGAAGGAGTAGAAGTGAACCCCGGCCAGCCGGCCCTGCTCGTACCTCAGGCCCGGAGCACGACCGGTCTTGTAGTCGGTGACCACCAACCCGCCGCCGTCGTCGAGCTCGAGCCGGTCGATGATGCCGCGCAGTGCCAGCGAACCGACCTGAGCCTCGAGGCGAAGCTCGAGACCGATGTCGCGCACCGGGCGCGGGTCTTCCATGCGGAAGTAGCCCTCGACCAACGACCACGCATCGGCCACGAAGGCCTCGCGCTGCTCGTCGCTGAGGTTGAGCAGCGTGAACTCCGGGTCGACGGCGAACTCGTCGACGGCACGGGCGAAGCAGGAGCGGGCGGTGTCGACGGTCCGCGCCGGCCCGGCGTGGGTGAACAGCAACTCGAGGACGCGGTGCACAAGCGAGCCCTTGGTGGTGTGCACACTCGGCGTCTCGGGAAGACGCTCGATGCTGGCGAAGCGGAACGCCATCGGGCACGAGGTGAACGCCTCGACCCTGCTGGGCGAGAGGCTGGTCGGCACCGGGAACATGATCACATCGTAGAGAAGGGGTGCGCGTCAGTTTCGGATCTTCACGGGACCAGGGCGGCGATCACGTCAGGATGGGTCATCGGGCCGAAGTGATCGACCTCCGTGAGGTGCAGGTAGGCGGCGTTGGGCAGGCGATCGGCGATCGATCGGGCGTGCATCGCCGGTGAGTCCGGCTCCAGCACGCCACACACCACCAAGACCGGCACGCTGATCTCTGGGAGCAGCTCCCACGTGATCTGGTTCCTGCTGGCCTCGAAGGTCGCCGCTTCCAGCTCTGGGCTGCATTTCAAGTGGATCTGACCGTCCTCGCCCTGGCGAAACCCGTAGCGGACGTAGGCGTCGAGTGCCTCGGGAGCGAACCTGTTCAGCGGTGGCTTGGCCGAGAAGTTGGCGATCGCTGCCTCGATCGAGGCGAACGTCGCCCGTCTCCGCCTGGCGATCGTCGCCAGGTCAGGCGGGCCGACGTCGGGTCGCAGCAGCGCCGGATCGAGCACGATCGGCTCGAAGATCACCAGTTGTGCGAACAGATCGGGGTGCCGATGTGCGGCCATCAGCAGGCAGGCACCACCCATCGAATGTCCGAAGGCGGTGAGCGGGCGGGTCAGGGTGAGGGCAACCGCTTCGACGTCGTCGGCGTAGCGACTCCACTCCACCGGCACGCCGGTCGGCTGGGGTGTGTCGCCGTGGCCGCGGTAGTCGAGCCCGACGGAGTGGAACCGTGGCGCCAACACGTCGGCCAGCGGCAGGTAGCAGCGGGCGTGAAAGCCCGTCGCGTGGGAGATCAACAGAACCGGCAACTCGGGATCGTGGCCGGCGAGGTCGTGGACGGCGACCTGGACGCCGTCGGTGGAGTTGGCGAACATCAATCGTTGTTGCGTCGGCGCCGCCTGCGCCACCAGATGGTGAAGATGCGGTCAGCGACGATGCCGAGCAGCACGGCGACGAGCAATGACCAGCGGATCGTCGTGTTCTTCTCGAAGAAGAGGAAGTCGATCGACGTTTGTTCGCTGTTCTGCAGGAAGAACACGACGAACAGCACGATCACGACGGCGAGCCCGATGAGCGTCGCGCTCGGACCACGTCGTTGTTCGGCGGCGACTCGCTGACCGTCCGTCATCCCGCGATACTCGTCGTTCATGTCGTGCTCCTTCCTGTGCGCTGCTGCGCAAGCTAGCCGACCAAGAGCGGGAACCAATTGATGCCGAACGACGACTTGAACGGCATGGACCCGACTGACGGCGAGGGTGCAGATGGCATGCCCGACCTCTCGTCGGCCATCGCCAGGCTGAATGCGGCGGCCGATCGAGCCGCGCACTGGAGCGTCCTGCGCGCCGTCCTCGCAGTCGTCGCCGTGCAGGTGATCGTCTTCGCCCTCCCTGCGCTCGTGCTCGGTGAGGAGCAGGACACGCCGGCCCACGCAGCGCGACATCTCGGCGCGTTCGGTGTCGCCTACGGGGTTGCCTTGATCGTCGTCGTCGTGCGTCCGGCACGGGCCCGCTCGATCCTCCCCGTGGCCGTCGTGCTGGCCGGGGCGCAGTTGATCGCGGCGATCGTCGACCTCGCCAAAGGCCGGATACCGCTGGTCGGTGAGGCCCGCCACCTGCCGCAGGTCATCAGCGTGTTTCTCATCTGGCTGCTGGCGGTACCGCGGACGCGGCCCAAGCGCCGACGGCTGACGGTCAGGCGTAGCGGTGATCGAGCGGAGGGCCTTCACGTAGTCGGCTCATCGAGGCGTCGAAAGCATCCGGGTCACTGACCGCGCTCCACAGCGTCTCCAGCCACCACGTCGCACCCGCTTTCGCCCACGCCGCGGGGGAGTGCTCGCTCCAGGCGCCTTCGACCACGACGTCGTAGCGCCCGGCCGGCAACTCGAGGGCGCGCAGCTCGTCGAGCGTGCATTGCCGAGCTCCACCGTTGTCGACCACTTGCGGGATCAGCCCGTTGCAGCCGAAGGCGCGGCTCATCGACTTCGCCGAACCCAGCGCGCCGACGCACCAGATCGGCACCCCGCCGCGCTGCTTGGTGTGGGCGATCGTCGGGAAGTCGGACGGCTCGATCTTGTAGTGCTTTCCTTCGTGGCGGAACGGTTGCCCCGCCCACAGCCCGCGCAGGATGGCCAACCCTTCGTCGAGCAACTCGGCGCGAACGGCACGGTCGGTGTGCTCGCCGAACGCGCTGTAGCCGCTGTCGGGAGCGCCGAGACCGACGCTGACGATCACGCGTCCGTTGGAGAGACGGTCGACGGTCGCCACCTGACCGGCGAGCTCCCACGGCTTGCGACGAGGCAGCGGTGTCAGCATCGTCCCGAGGCGGATCTTCTTGGTCCGGCAGGCGGCGACAGCCAGCGCCACCCAAGCGTCGACGCCCCAGATCGGCTCCCACACGAACAGCCCGTCCCAGCCATGAAGCTCGGCGACCGCAGCCAGCTCCCCGATCTCGGCGGCGTCCGCCCAAGGAACCACGAAGCCGAACTTCACGTCCCCATCTTCGCGCTTCGCCGTTATCGTCAGCGCATGGACTTCCAGTTGCCCGGCGCTGGCGATCCCGGCCGTGTCGCCGTTCGGGATTGGCTGGTTGACCATCCCGATCCGACGCCGAAACAGCTCGCCGAAGCGGGATATGTCGCCCCGCACTGGCCCAAGCCGTGGGGCCTCGGCGCGGATCCGATCCTGCAGCTCGTCATCGACGACGAGCTCGCCCAGGCCAAGGTGCGCCGGCCGAACAACCCGATCGGAATCGGCTGGGCCGGGCCCACGTTGCTGTATGCCGGCACCGACGAGCAGAAGCAGCGTTACCTGCCGCCGATCCTGTCCGGTGAGGAGTTCTGGTGCCAGCTGTTCAGCGAGCCGGGCAGCGGCAGCGATCTGGCCAGCCTCAGTGCCAGCGCTGTGCGCGACGGCGACGAGTTCGTCATCAACGGCCAGAAGATCTGGACCAGCGGCGCACAGCACGCCGCGTTCGGGATTCTGCTGGCGCGCACCGACTTCGACGCCCCGAAGCACAAAGGCATCACGTACTTCATCTGCCCGATGAAGGTCCCCGGCATCGAAGTGCGGCCGATCACGGAGATGACCGGCGGGCACACGTTCAACGAGGTGTTCTTCACCGATGTGCGCATCCCCGCCGCCAACGTCGTCGGCGAGCTCAACGACGGCTGGCGCCTCGCCAAGGTCACCCTCGGCAACGAGCGCATCTCGCTGTCGAGCGGCGGCGTGCTGTGGGGCAACGGCCCGACGGCCCTGGAGCTGATCGAGTCGATCATCGAACGCGGCCCGGTCGACGACCCGATGC
>DATBKA010000496.1:0-2741 GCA_036556105.1 Ilumatobacteraceae bacterium
GACGACGCGCAGCAACGCATGGACGATGTGCTCGATCCAGACGATCGAGATGCCGGTGGACCGGATCTGCTTGATCGTCTCGACGAGATCGAGGACCTCCGCCTCCGTCAACCCGCCGGCAATCTCGTCGAGCAGGAGCAACGTCGGTTGCGTCGCCAGGGCCCGCGCCAGCTCGAGGCGCTTGCGGTCGAGCAGCGTCAACGAGCCGGCGACCAGGTTGGCCTTGTCGAGCATGCCCGCCTGGTCGAGCGCGTCGGCTGCACACTGCTCGCCCACCGACTTCGTTCTCCCGCGGTTGCCGAACATGCTGCCGACGAGCACGTTCTCGAAGACGGTCAGACCCTCGAACGGCCGCGGGATCTGCGCCGTGCGGCCGATGCCGCGATGGCAGCGGAGGTGCGCCGGCATCCGGGTGATGTCAGTGCCGGCCAACGAGATGGTCCCGCTGTCCGGTCGCAGGTCGCCGGCGACCAGGTTGAGCAATGTCGTCTTCCCGGCGCCGTTCGGTCCGACGATGCCGAGAGCCTCACCCTCGGCAACGTCGAACGTGAACTGATCGACGACGCGCAGCGCGGCAAAGCGCTTGCAGACGCTGTCAACCTGCAGCAGGGCCGTCATACCGACATGGACTGTCGTCAGGCAAGCGGCTTCAGGGTGCCATTGACCGGGATCTCCGGCGACAGCGAGTTGTTGGTGACGACGAGATCGAACGGGAACTTGCCACCGCTGGTCTTCTGCCATTGGCCACCGACGAGTGACGTCGGGCTGACGTTCTTCGGCACCCCGTTGGCCCCGTACTGCACCGGGCCGACGATCGTGTCGAGCTTGGTTGCCCCGGCCGCGTCGGCGATCGCCTGCTTGTCGGTGCTGCCGGCCCGGGCGAGCACGTCGAAGCACACCTCGAACAGGGCGTGCACGAAGCCGACGAACTGTGTCCACTGCTTGCCGGTCGCGCTCTCGTACTGGTCCGACAAGTCGTGTGCCTTCTCACCGGTGAGCGAGCTGCTGAACGGGTGGTTCGGAGTCCACCAGATCTCGCTGGCCAGCCCATCACCGATGTCGCCGAGTGCTTCAACGGCCGACGAGAACAGCACGGCCTTGGCCATCGTGATCAGCTTCGGCTTGAACCCTTGCTGATTGGCCTGCGTCCAGAACGTGGCGAAGTCGGGCGGGATCGGGATGCCGACCACGATCTCCACGCCCTCGTCCTTGAACTGGCCGATGATGCTGCTGAAGTCGGCAGTCAACGTCTCGAAACGGCCCGGGTCGACCATCGTGTAACCGGCGGCCTTGGCGCCGGCAGGGAAGCCGGTGTCGGCGGACGCCAGCGCATTGCCATCGGGGTCGTTCGGGCACAGCAGCCCGACCTTCTTGTTCGTGTCGACGGTGTTCCACATGTCGACGAACACAGCGACGAGTTGCTCGGCGCCCCAGAAGAAGTGGTAGGTCCAGTCGAAGCCCTTCGCCGGATCGCCACCGCGACCGAAGAAGTACGGCTGCCACGGCGCCAAAGTGCTGAGGCAGGGCACGCCGTTGGCCTCGCACTGGTCGGCCACCGGGTTGATCATCTCCGGCGTGGCGATCGACAGCATCAGGTCGACGCCGTCGTCGAGGATCAGCTCGCCGGCGCGTGACGCTGCCGTGTCGCTGCTCGACTCGGTGTCTTTCTGGATGATCTCGACCTTGTACGACTTGTCGCCGAGCATGATCCCGTCGGCGATGAGAGCGTTGATCCCCTCGAGGATGAACGTGTTGGCCTCGCCGAACCCAGCCAAGGGGCCGGTGAGCGGCGCCGTGAACCCGATCTTGACCGTGCCGTCGCCACCGCCGCCACCGAACTTGGCCGCGTTGCCGTTGCCGGTCGCCGGAGTGGTGCCGGCGGGCGCGGAGGTGCCGGCGGGTGCCGACGTCGCCGCCGGAGCCGTGGTGCCCTCGGGTGCAGTGGTGGCCGCCGGCGCGGTCGTGCCGCCGGGAGCGGTCGTGGCCTCGCTGGTCTTGTCGTCGCTGCCGCACGCGGCGAGCAGCGCGGCGGCCACCGCGCCTCCACCGAGGGCGAGGATGTGCCGGCGGCTGTAGAAGGGCCGGGCCGGCCAGGTCTCGTCTTGCATGTTGGTATCCCCCTTGATCGTTGTGAAAAGTGCGAACTGTTAACGCGTACTCATAGCACGTTCGGCCACGCGCAGCGCCCTTGTCGTGCGCCGCAGATGTTCCTCCAGCAAGCCGACCGCTTCGGCCGCGTCCTTGCGCAGCGCGGCCTCCGCCAGTGCCCGATGTTCGCCGCGCACATCGCGGTGTTCGTCGTGCCCGACCGGGCCCGACCAGCGCCGGTAGAGCTCCGCCGAGTCGCGCAGCGACAACGCCATCGTGAGCAAGCGTTGGTTCGTGCACGCCGACAGCAGCGCAGCGTGGAACAACGAGTGGGCACGGGTCCACTCTTCGCTCATCCGCACCGGATCACCGTCAGCCCCCATGGGCGTACGGTCGAGGGCGTGATGGGCGGCGACGACTTCGCTCTCCCAGGCGATGTCGCCGTTGTCGATCGAGTTCTGCAAGACCAGGCCCTCGAGCGCGCAGCGCGCCGTGGTGAGGTCTTCGAGATCGTCGAGCGACAACGGCGTGACGTGGAACCCGTGTTGTGGCTCGGACTGCACCAGACCTTGCTCGGCGAGGCGGGTCAGGCCCTCGCGGACGACGCTGGTGCTGCAGTCATAGTGCTCGATGAGATCGGCGAAGCGCAGCTT
>DATBKA010000497.1:0-4566 GCA_036556105.1 Ilumatobacteraceae bacterium
AGGTCCTGGTCGAGGCCGACCTGCCGTTCAGCGCGACCCTCGACACTACGGACGCGACCACCCAGGCCGGCGAGCCGGACCCGTGCGCGACTCCAACCAACACAGTCTGGTATGCCATCACCGTCACCACCGGCAGGGCGATCGTGATCGACACGGCCGGCTCCGGCTACGACACCACGCTAGGCGTGTACGTGGAAGGCTCCCAAGTGTGGCCCGAGCACTTCGCCTGCAACGATGATCCCGACGCCGGCGGCACAGAGGCGAGCCTGGTGGTGGTCCTTGGCGGAAACACGACCTATTGGATCCAGGTGGGAGGCAACCCCGGTGCCTCGGGCGTCCTGAACCTGAGCATTGAGCTGGCGATCCCCTCCGATGATTGGTCCGACGCGCCCCAGATCGGCGCGGCGGCGCTGCCCTTCGCCGGGACTGCCAACACGAGCGCGGCAACATTGCAGGCCGGTGAGTCGCAGCCGTGCGGCGCTGTCGGCAAGAGCGTCTGGTACGCGTTCTGGCCGCCCTTTGGGATGGCCGGCGGCGGCGACGCCGGTATTCGGACTCGATGGTCGCTCGATATGACCACCGCAGGCTCCGACTACGACACCGTGCTAGCCGTCTACGAGGAGGGGTCCGACCCGTTGCCGACCTTCCGGGACTGCAACGACGACGACGGCGCGTCGACAACGTCGACGATTCACCTTGACCTCACCACCTCGGACAGCGAGCTGATGTACATCCAGGTCGCTGGTAAGAGTGGCGCCAGCGGCAACCTGGTCTTCTCGATGTCCTGGACGCCGGCCCCCGCAAACGACGACTTCGCCGATGCAGTGACCCTGCTTTCGCCTGACCTGCCTTTCAGTGACGCTACCGCGACGCGCGGCGCGACGGTCGTCAGCGCCGCAAATCCGCCGTTCTGTCGCGGCTCGATCCTCCGTTCGGTCTGGTATGAGCTCACGCCGTCGGTGGACACACAGGTTGTCGTCGACACGCTTGGATCGGACTATGACACCGGCATCTTCGTGCGTTCAGGCGGATCGCATCCCCTGCCCGACAAGATCGCGTGCAACGACGATGATGGCGCCTTCCTGACGTCCTCGTTGACGGTCAACCTGACCGCCAACGTCACGTACTACTTCGAGGTCGGAGCGAGCTACAGCAACTCGCAGCCAGCGCGGTACGCATACGGCTGCCTGGTGTTCAACCTGCGCGAGGCCAGCCAGAGCCCGGCACCCCAGGCGACGTGCGGTGCGGGCAAGCAGGTTTCGGCCAACCTGGTGGCAGGCGGAACCTTGACCTCCGACACCGAGGCTGATGGCGCCACGCCGACGTATCCGCTCGAGGCGACGCTGACCACGCCCAACGCGGGTGCCGTCACGATCGCGGTAGAGCCACTGACCAGCCCGCCGCCGGGGGCCTACACGTTCCTGGGCTGGCAGGCGCATATCTCTGCGCCGGCCGCCAGTGCCGGCACGCCGCTGCTCATCGTCTTCCGCATTGACGCGTCAATGTTCACCGGGTCCGTCGGCGACATCGAGGTGCATCGCAACGGCACGCTGGTGCCTGACTGCACGGGCGCTGGCGCCGTTCCGGATCCGTGCGTAGCGTCGCGGGTCTTGCTCGGCGACGGAGACGCCGAGATCAGCGTGCGCACGGCGAACGCCAGCACCTGGACGTTCTCCATGACGCTGAGCCACGACTTCAACGTCGACACCATCGCCGATACCGTCGACGACGATCCTGGCGACGGCAGCTGCGCCGACTCGACCGGCGATTGCTCGCTGCGCGCCGCGGTGATGGAAGCCAACGCGCTGCCCGGCGCCGACACGATCACTGTTCCGGACGGCACGTACCTGCTGACGATCAGCGGCTTCGGCGAGAACGCCACGGCGACCGGCGACCTCGACATCACCGACGATCTGACCATCACTGGCGCTGGTGCCGCGACCACGATCGTCGACGGCAACCACCTCGATCGACTGTTCGACGTGCGCTCGGTGGGGCTGGCAGTCGAGATCGTGGGCATGACCCTGCGCAACGGCCAGCCCCTAGATGCGGCAACCGCCGCCAGGAATGGAGGTGCCATCCGGAGCCTCGGGAGCCTGAGCGTCGTCGACAGCGTCCTCACCAGCAACACCGGCACTTACGGTGCGGCTATCGCGAACCTGGGCGGCACCCTGACTGCCAGCAACACCGTCATCAGCGACAACCTTGGATTCGCGGCGGTCCTCGGTGAGGGCGGCCAGACCACACTGGATCAGGGCACCTCGGTTACCGACACGACTGGCACCGGCGTTTGGGTATGGGCGGGCGGCCAGCTGGCCCTGGCGGATGTCATCGTCACCGGCAGCAGCGGCAGCGGTGTCAGCGGAGCTGGCGGCATCTACGTCTCGGGCGCCGGACCCGCGATCATCACAGGAAGCGTCGTCAGCGACAACACCGGCTCCACCGCCGGCGGCATCTTGAGCTCTGGCAGCACCGTCATCATCTCCGACAGCACCATCCAGGGAAATGCCGGTGGATCGGCAGGGGGCATCGCGGCTGCCAACAGCTCAGCCGTGCAGCTGATCCGGAGCACTGTCAGCGCCAATGACGGCAACGGCATCACGACCGGCCTGAGCGGTGGTGGCGGCACGCTGACGGTCACCAACAGCACGATCAGCGGCAACACCGGCCGCGGCATCGACTTGCTCGGCGGCGCCTCGACATCGGTCAACATCACGAGCTCGACCATCACCGCCAACAGTGCCGCCGGCGGCGGGGGCGGCATCGACGGCCTGGCCGGCGGGGTGGTCACCCTCAAGAACTCGATCATCGCGGGCAACACGCCCGCGGACTGCGACGGCGCAACGGTCACCGCGGGCTACAACGTCGAGGGCGATGCAACCTGCGGGCACGGCGTCAACGACCTCTTTGACACCGACCCGTTGCTTGGACCGCTGGCGGACAACGGAGGCCAGACCCAGACACACGCCCTTCTTGCGGGCAGCCTGGCCATCAACCTCGTCCCCGCCGCGTCATGCACCGTGACCGAGGACCAGCGCGGTGTCGCCAGGCCCGTCGGGACCGGCTGCGAGGCCGGCGCATTCGAGATCCCCGACGGCACGCCGCCCGTCCTGACCGTGCCCGACGACATTCAAGTCGTCCAGACGTCTGCGGCTGGTGCAGTCGTCAGCTTCACGGTGACGGCGACAGACGACGTCGACGGACCGCTGACGCCCGATTGCACGCCACCCAGCGGCTCGACCTTCGCCGTTGGCACAACCAGCGTCCTGTGCACCGTGGCGGACGCTGCGAGCAACGTCGCCGAGGCCAGCTTCGAGGTGACCGTGCTGGCGGTTGGCGCACCATGGGCGTGGGGCTACAACGGGTTCGGCCAAGTCGGCGATTCCACGACGACCAACCGTGCTCTGGCTACCCATCCCGACGGCTTGGCTGACGCGGTTTCGATCTGCACCGGCCAGCACAGTCTGGCGGCCGACGCCGACGGCAGTGTCTGGGGATGGGGCAACAACCTCTACGGACAAGTCGGCGATGGCACAGCCATGGATCGCCTCAGTCCGGTGGTCCTCACCGGCCTGCCAACCTCGGTTGACGTCGAATGCGGTGGGTTCCACAGCCTCGCCCTCGCCGCGGACGGCACCGTCTGGGCGTGGGGCAACAACGACGACGGCCAGCTCGGCGACGGAACAACGGCGAACAGCTCAGACCCGTCGCTCGTCGGCGGCCTGTCGGACGTGGCTGCCATCGCCGCCGGCTTTCGACACAGCCTCGCACTGCTCGCCGACGGCTCGGTATGGGCGTGGGGCTGGAACGCGTATGGGCAGCTGGGCGACGGCTCATCAGCCAGCAGCAGCACTCCGCTACAGGTACCCGGTCTGAGCGACATCGTCGCCGTTGAGGCCGGGCTCGGCTTCAGCCTCGCCCTGGCCGGCGACGGCTCGGTCTGGGCATGGGGCGACAACGCCTTCGGACAGCTCGGCGACGGCAGCTACCAGAGCTCGAACACGCCGGTCCACCTCGCCAGCGTGTCGTCCATTGCTGGCCTCGCCGCCGGCGACTTCCACGCACTGGCGGTCGACTCGGATGGCGACGTCTGGGCATGGGGTGCCAATGGCCAAGGCCAGCTCGGCGACGGCGGCTTCACGAGCTCTGCGACACCGGTCGCCGTCGGCGCTCTGTCGAACGTCATCGCTGTCAGCGCGGGTCGCGCCCACAGCCTCGCCCTCGATTCCGACGGATCGGTCTGGTCGTGGGGCTACAACGGTCTCGGCCAGCTTGGCGATGGAGGGTTCGTCGATCGAGCTGATCCTGGCGCCGCCTTTGGGCTGGAGGGCGTCACCCTCGTCGCCGCGGGCAGCGATACCAGCGCCGCGATTGGCAACGTCACCCTGTTCGACACCTCGCCACCCGTCGTCAGCGTGCCGGCAGACATCGTGGTGCCGCTCATCACGCCGAGCGGCTCAGTCGTCACCTTCAGCGCGACCGCATCCGATGACGTCGGAGTGGTCAGCGGGCCAACGTGCACGCCGCCATCGGGATCACTGTTCGAGGTCGGGACGACCACGGTCA
>DATBKA010000498.1:0-15500 GCA_036556105.1 Ilumatobacteraceae bacterium
GTTGCCACGCGCCCGGCAGGGGGATGGGCGGGGATCAGCACCACGCGCCGCCCGGTCTCGACGAGGGCGGTGAGCTCTTCGGGCCAGTTGCCGCGCAGTGTCGAGTCGATCTTGTGGACGCGATGGGCGGTGTGACCGACCGAGACCGCCGTCGCCGTCAGCCGTCGTTGCGCGTCCTCGGGGAGGATGTGCCGCGAGCGGAGATCGACGACGACGCAGTCGGCTCGCGTCGGCGGCACCTCGAGGGCTGCGCTCAGCGGGACGACCTCGACACGCCAGCCGGCGTCAGCGCAGGACGCCGCGGCCTCGGTCGCGCCGGTACGGTCGTCGGCGGTGACCACCAGCGCCGGGGAAGAGACCATCACGCTTCATTCTCGCGGCCGGGCGAGGTCGTCGACCACTGATGAGTTGGCGAGCATCGGCAGCGTCGACGACGGCGTGATGACCTTGATCGATCGGCTGCCCCCGCCGAGGATGATCCGCGGCCGGGCCATCACCGCGCCGTCGATCCAGATCGGGATGCGGTCGGGCAAGGCGAACACCGTCACTCCTCCGAGCTCCATCCCGGTCCACTGCTTCGTCTCCTCCGCCGATGCGAACGATGCCTTGCGCACCCCCAGTCGGCGACGGACGACACCGTTGACATCGAGGCGGGTCGTGGCCAGCACGACGCAAGCGACCGGCTGCGGCACGTCGCCTTTGCCGACGACAACGATCGTGTTCGCCGAATCCTCCGGCGCGTACCCGTATGCCGCGCAGAACTCCGCCGTGTCGGCCAGCGCCGGATCGCACGGCACGATCTCATGGTCGACGCCGAGCTCGCGCAGGTGGTCGACGACGAGTTGCTGGGGATCGAGCGGTTCGGTCACACCTCTAGGTTGTCACGACTGGCGAACCACGACGAAGGACTCGTCCTGGAACCACAGCCCTCCATGCTTGAGCACGACTCCGGCGGTGGCTTCCAAGTACTTGCCGTCCATCAACACGTCCGCGGTGCGCTCATCCTCGATCTGGGCCACGTACACGGCGGCGTTCCATGCTGCCATCGTCGTCGAGGTGCTGATGCGGTTGGACACCTCATTGGGCATGGCGTGCAGGTGATAGGTGAACAGCGAGGCCGCGTCGCTGGTGCCGTCGAACCCGTAGCGCTGGCCGTCGGTGTTCAACTGTGCGTCGAGCTCTTGGATCAGCTTGTTGCGCGGTGTGGCGAACGGGTCCTCGTCCGGCCAGATGCGGCGGATGATCTCCATGCCCGGGTCGTGTCCGGTCGATTGCACGACCACCAGACGCCCACCGGGAGCGAGCGACTTGGCCAGCGGGGCGAGCACGTTCTTGACCTTCGTCGCCGCCGACGTGCGACTGCGATACGGCTGCGCGGCGAGCACGAGGTCGTACTCGAACGGCTGCGGGCCCCCGGTCGGTCGCGGGATCAGGTCGTTGAGGGCGAACGCGTGGTCGTCGCGATACAGCACCATCACCGACGGCGTCACGTAGACCGGGTTGCCGGTCTTCGGGCTAGATGCCGTCTGCCAACCCTGCGTCAGCTGCTCGTCGAGCTCGTGGATCTGCAGGAAGAACTCGTGGGCGGAGTTGCCCTTCAGCGGAACGTCGATCCAGCGCACCTTGTCGCGGAACTCGGGCGACCGCGGGAACAGGGACGGCGCCTCGGCGTAGAACATGTTCGTCAGCACGACGACCGACTGCGGATGCTCGGCGAGACGATCGGGCAACGTCGCCAACGTCAGGCGCGTGTCCTCCATGCTGACCTCTTTGCCGACGACGAAGAACGGCACGGTCGGGAGGCGCCGATGCAGGTCGCGCAGCACCTGACTGAGCACCATGCCGTTGCCGGTTCCGGCGTCGAACAGGCGGAGCGCCGGTGGCCGCGGGTTGATTTGGCCGAGCTCCCGACCGATGCGTGCCGCCACTTCGGCCTTCTCACTCGTGGTCATCACGAACAGCAGGTACTTCTCGCGGTTGTCGAAGAACCGGAAAGGCTCGGCGTTCGTCGGTTCGCTCATGTCCGAGCAACGTAGTTCGGAGGCGTCAGCCGAGCATGATGCAAGTTCGTCGCTGGCGAACGCCTTCGGCTAGCCCTTCTTGGCCAGGTCACCGATGATCTGTTGGGCGGCCAACTTGCCGGGCCCGCCGGACACGCAGCCGCCGGGATGGGTGCCCGAGCCGCATTGGTAGTAGCTGTCGATCGGCGTGCGGTACTGGTTCCAGCCGGGTGCAGGACGGAAGAAGTACATCTGCGGGGCGAGGAACTCGCCGGCGAAGATGTTGCCCTCGGTCAACCCGACGACGCGCTCGATGTCGAGCGGCGTCACCACCTCGCGGTGCAGCACGAGCTCGCCGAAGCCGGGGAAGAACGACTCGATCGTCGCTTGCACGGTGTCGCCGAAGTTCTGGCGCTCGGTGTCCCAGTCGCTGCCCTGCAGCTCATACGGCGCGTACTGGATGAAGCACGACATCACGTGCTTGCCGGGCGGCGCCATGTCGGGATCGACGAAGGACTGCAAGCATGCGTCGACGTACGGCCGGGCGCTGAACCAGCCGTACTTGGCGTCGTCGTAGGCCCGTTCGAGGTAGTCGAGAGACGGGCCGATGTTGGTGAAGCCACGGAACTGGTCGGTGCGATCGCCGAGCGCCGGGTACCGCGGGGCACCGTCGAGGGCGAAGTTGACCTTGGCAGACGTGCCCTGGAAGCGCATCCGCCGGATGCTGTCGTTGAGGTCGAGCGGAAGCTCCGCCGGGTCGACGAGTTGCGTGAACGTGCGCCGCGGGTCGAGCGAGCTGACGACGACCTTGGCGCGCAGCTCGGTGCCATCGGCGAGGGCGACGCCCGTTGCCCGCCCGTCGTTGGTGATGACGTGACTGACGGCTGTGTCGACGACGATCTCTGCGCCGAACGCCTGCGCGGCGCGGGCCAGCACCTGAGTGAAGCCGCCGTTGCCGCCCTTGTGGAACGCCCACGAACCGAAGTGGCCGTCGTGCTCACCGAGGTTGTGGTACAGCAGCACCAACCCGGAGCCTTGCGAGCGGGGTCCGACCTTCGAGCCGATGATGCTCGACGAGGCCAGCCAGCCTTTGATGATCTCGCTCTCGAAGTAGTCGTCGAGGAAGTCGGCCGAACTGCCGGTGAGCAACCGGATGCAGTTCTGCAGCACACGCGACGGGAGCTCCTTCATCCGCTTGGCGAGCTCGTCGAGCTGCATCGCGTCGGCAGCGTCGTTGCCGAACAGGTTCGGCGGTGGCGCCTCCATCAGCGGCTTCAGCGCGTGGCAGACCTGGGCCATGTCGTGCTCGTACTGATCCATCGCATCGGCGTCGTGCTTGGAGTGACGGGAGATCTCCTTCAGGTTGAGGTTGCGGTCCGTCCCCATCAACAGGTAGTCGCCGTTCTCCATCGGCGCGAACGAGCACGGCATCTGGATCGGCAGAAACCCGTGCTTGGTCAGCTCGAGGTCATGGATGATGTCGGGTCGCAACAGGCTCAGCGCGTAGGAGAAGGTCGTGAAGTGAAAACCGGGGATCAGTTCTTCGGTGATGGCGGCCCCACCGACGATCGGCCGGCGCTCGATGATCAACGTGCGCAGCCCGGCCTTGGCGAGGTAAGCGCCGTTGACGAGGCCGTTGTGCCCACCACCGATCACGATCGCATCGAACACAGTGGCGGCCGAAGTCTTGTCGAGCGTCTTGGCAGGCATCAGGCGGTCTTCCTCGCGGGGTTGAACAACGGCGGTCGAGCAACCTCGGCGGCGACCGTGTGGTAGCGGTGGTTGATCGTCACTTCGAGGTTGACCCGTGATCCGACGCTGCCGAGCTCAGGGCGAACACGGGCCATGGCGATGTGGCGCTGCAGCATTGGCGAGTACATGAAGCTGGTCGTGTAGCCGACACGGTTGTTGTCGGCGTCGTACAGCATCATCTCGTACACGATCGGCGGCTCGTCCTTGGGCGGGATCAGACCGGCGTTGGCGTAGTGCCGGTCCCAGTCCTTCCAGTCGATGAGCAGTCCGACCATCCGCCATCGCGACGTCTTCTCGGCGAGCTCGCGCTCGACGGCAGCGCGTCCGATGAAGCGGCGCGAGGACGTGGCCAGATCACGGAACATCCAGGCGAAGCCGAGCTCGACCGGTGTCGAGCATTGCTCCTCGTTGAAGGCGAACCGGCTCGAGTGGAAGTCGACGCCGATCAGGATCAGTCCTGCTTCGATCCGCGTCATCAACAACGCGTTCTGGCCGACGGGCAGCACGCCGCGACCGGCGCACGCCTCGGCAAGGGTGTCCCACATCTCGATCGCCCCGTCGGCCCCGACCCACAGCTCGTAGCCGAGATCTCCGGTGTAGCCGGTGCGCGACACGTGCACCGGCACGTTGCCGATCTTGGCGGGCGCGTGATGGAAGAACGCCAAGCTGCCGATCGCCGGATCGAGCGCGGCGAGGATCTCTCGCGATCGCGGCCCTTGCACGGCCAGCGAGGCGTACTCGGCGGAGACATCGCTGATCTCGACCTGGTCGTAGCCGACCAGGTTCTGGAAGTAGGCGAGGTTCGGCTCGGCCGAGGTGAGGATGAACTCGTCGGGGCCGAAGCGGATCACTACGCCGTCTTCGACGACGTAGCCGCGCTCGTCGAGCCACAGGGTGTACTGGGCCTGGCCGTCGCGGCAGGCGCTGATGTCGCGAGCCAGGACGCGACCGAGGAACTTCGCCGCGTCGCGCCCACCGAAGCGGTACTTGTACAGCGGCGAGGTGTCGATCAGGCCGGCCGCGTTGCGCACCGCGAAGTACTCGAACTTCTCGGCGAGCTGGTACTTCACCGCCGCCAGGTAGCCGGACCAGTGCGACCACAGCTGAGTCTCGTTGAGCGGGGCCAGCCGCTCGTAGAACGGCGTCGTCAGGACCATCGTCAGATCCTAGACACTTATTGGACAAATGCGCAATAAGCACTAGAGTTCCCCCATGGCACGCCTCCGACCCGCGGCGCGGCGCGAGGAGATCGTCGCTGCCACGTTGCGCGTCGCCACGACCAAGGGCATGGCCAACACCACGGTCCGCGACGTCGCCGCCGAGATGGGCACGTCGAGCGGCCTCATCCACCACTACTTCGCGTCGATGGACGACGTGCTCGCCGCGGCGTTCGCCCAGTCCGCTGGCGCAGACCTGCACAAGACCGAGGCGGCGATGGCGGAGTGTGGCGCGGCCACGGACAAGCTGGCCGCGTTCTTCGCCTCGTACACACGCGTCGACGAGGACCACGCCTTTCAACTGTGGCTCGACGCCTGGGCGGAAGCCCGCCGCCGGCCGGCGCTGGCGGCAACGTCGGAGCGTCTCAACGTTGCCTGGCAGCACCTCATCGCCGCGACCATCCTCGAGGGGGTCGGCTCCGGCGAGATGCACTGCGAAGAACCGGAGGCGACGGCGTGGCGCGTGCTGTCGTTGCTCGACGGGCTCAGCCTGCAACTGGCGGCGCACCCGGGTGTGATCGAGCGGGAGGTCGCTCTCGACTGGGCGATCACGCAGTTGGAGAGCGAGGTTGGTCTGCCGGAGGGCTCGCTGGCCCGACCCGCTCGAGCACCCGCCACGTCCAGACCCGCATAGGGATGTCGCCGTCCTCGTGGATCAACGGCGCCGGCTCGGTTCGCTCGATCAGCTCCCACACGCCGGCGTCGATCAGCGCCTGCTGCGCGGCCCCGTAGCCGAGCTCGTCGACGACATCGTCGCGGAACGTGATCGTCACGTGCCCGCCGGGCGTGGTGACTCGCGCCAGTTCGGCGAACGCCGTGCCGTCGACGTGGCCGTGCGTGAACACGCCGACCGCCACCGCGCCACCGAAACGGCCATCGGCGAACGGCAGCGGGTCGAGCAGCGAGCCTTGCACCAGCTCGGTGTAGACACCGCGCCCGCGGCTGCGCTCGAGCATCCCCGGCGACAGGTCGAAGCCGACGATGCGACGACGGCCGAGGGAGGCGAGGGCGACGCCGACCAGTCCGGTGCCGCACCCGGCATCGAAGATCTCCACGTCCGCGGCGGCGAAGTGGCTGCACCGCTCGGCTCCCGCCTGTGGCGCCGTCCAGCGCAGGCCATCGAGGTCATCGTCGTAGTCGCCGGCCCAGACGTCGTACCGCTGGCGCAAGTCGTCGGCGCCCTGCGCGGCGTAGATCCATTGCAAGCGGCTGTCACGCTCGGAGCTCATGGCTCAGTATTCGTAGAAGCCGCGACCCGTCTTCCGGCCGAGCAGGCCGGCTTCGACCATCCTCAGCAGCAGCGAGGGCGGCGTGTACAGCTGCTCCTTGAACTCGCTGTAGAGCGACTCGGCGACGGCCTGCACGGTGTCGAGCCCGATCAGATCGGCGAGGCGCAACGGACCCATCGGATGGGCGCAGCCTTTGACCATCCCGGTGTCGATGTCGTCGGCGGTGGCGAAGCCTGATTCGAGCATCCGGATCGCGGCGAGGATGTACGGGATCAGCAGGGCATTGACGATGAAGCCGGCGCGGTCCCGCGAGCGGATCACCGTCTTGCCGAGCGTCTCCCCGGCGAACTGCTCCATGCCGGCCGCCGTCTCCGGCGCCGTCAGCAACGAGGTCACCAGTTCGACGAGCGGCAGCACCGGAACCGGGTTGAAGAAGTGGATGCCGATCACCTGCGCTTCGCGCTGAGTCGCCCGGGCCAGCTTCATGATCGGGATGCTCGACGTGTTCGAGGCGAGGACGGCCTCCGGCTTGCAGATCGCGTCGAGCTTGGCGAACACGTCAAGCTTCGTCGGCTCGTGCTCGGCGACGGCCTCGATCACCACGTCGCAGCCGGCCAGCGCGTCGAGCTCGTGACCGAACGACAGCCGGTTCCACGTGGCATCGTGGTCCGCGTCGGACAAGCGCCCGCTGGAGACCGCTCGCTTCAACGATGCCGCGACGCGGGCCATCCCTGCTTCCGCCGCAGCCGGCGAGTACTCGGTGACCGTCACCTGCATCCCCGCCCGTGCCGCCACCTCGGCGATACCGGAGCCCATCAGGCCACAGCCGACGACTCCTACGTGCTTGATCACTGTGTCAGTCATGCGCCCCGATCTTGCCAGACGTCGTTCCATGGTCCCGACTCAGCTGAGCGTGACCGAGATCTCCGTGGCTTTCACCGCAGCCCACAGCTCGCGACCGACGCGGATGCGCAAGTCGCTGGCAGCAGCGGACGTGACCTCGGCGGTCAGCGGGATCGGCCCTTCGAGGCGGACACGGACGCGGTCACCACGAAGGTCGACGTCGACCACTGCAGCCTTCCAGGTGTTGCGCGGGCTGCCCTCGGGGCGCGATGCGTGCAACGAGACCGCCTGCGGGCGGATGACGGCGATCGCCGGCCCATCGATGTCGTCGGTGGCGACCACGAGCATCGCTCCCCCGTCGACGGCGAACACGCCACCCATCATCGATCCGGTCACGAGGTTCACGCCGACGAGGTCGGCAACATACGACGATCGAGGATGGGCGGCGATCTCGACGAACGTTCCGTCCTGCACGACGTGACCGCTCTCGACGATGACCACCCTGTCGGCCAATGCGTACGCATCGACGGGATCGTGCGTCACGACGACCGTTGCTCCGCCGAACCCGACGAGGTGGTGGCGTAGCTCGCGACGAACGCCGACACGCGTCGTGACGTCGAGCGCGGCAAGCGGTTCGTCGAGCAGCAACACCTTCGGTTCGGAGGCGAGGGCTCGGGCCAGCGCAACACGCTGCGCCTGCCCGCCGGAAAGCGCAGTGGGACGGGTGTCGGCCAACTCCTCGGTGCCGACGCGACCCAGCCACTCGAGGGCTTGTTGTCGTGCCGATGCCTTGTCGACACCGCGGGCGCGCAGACCGAAGGCGACGTTCTCGAGCACGCTCATGTGCGCGAACAACAGGTAGTCCTGGAACACGACACCGCACGAACGCCGTTCCGACGGGACGAACACACCACTCGACGGGTCGTCGACGACCTCGCCGGAGATCTCGATCGAGCCGCGCTCCACGGCCAGCAAGCCGGCGAGGCAACGCAGGATCGTCGTCTTGCCGGCTCCGTTGGGCCCGAGCAGCGCGACCACCTCCCCCGGCGCGGCGTGCAGCCAGACGTCGAGGTTCAACGTGCCACGCGGGACCACGATGTGGGCGCGCAACGTCACGTGGCAGGCCCGCTGACTCTGTCCAGGGCGCCGAGCCACCGGTCGCGCAGGGCGACGAGGACGGCAAACGACACCGCGACCATCAGCAGAGCGATCATGATCGCCTGCGGCTGGTCGACGTCGAGGGCGAGGTAGACGGACAACGGCAGCGTTCGCGTCTTGCCCGGAAAGCTGCCGGCGAAGGTGATCGTCGCTCCGAACTCACCGAACGCTCGCGCCCACGACAGCACTGCGCCGGCGACGAGCGCCGACCGAATGGCCGGAAGCGTCACCCGCCGGAAGGAGTACCAACTGCTCGCCCCGAGGGTCCGCGCCGCGTCGTCGTAGCCCGGATCAGCCTGGCGGATCGCCGCCTCCACCGTCACGACGAAGAACGGCATCGCCACGAACGTCTGAGCGATCACGACCGCAGCCGGCGTGAACGGCAAGCGGATGTCGAACCAGCGGTCGAGCCATTGTCCGACCAGCCCGCGCCGGCCGAGCGCGTAGAACAAGGCGACGCCGCCGACCACCGGGGGCAAGATCATCGACAACGTGCACAGGGCGCGGACGATCGAGCGGCCGAAGAAGCGTCTCCGGGCGAGCAACCACGCCAGCGGCAGACCGAAGCACACCGACAACGCCATCGCACAGAGGCTGCACACGATCGACAGCCGCAGCGATTCGAGGACGGCGTGGCTGCGCAAGATCGTGAAGGCGCGGCTCCACGGGGCGCGACTGATCAGCCCGGCCAGCGGAAGTGCAAAGAAGACCGTGGCGAGCAAGGCGATGGCCACGGCCGGCACGGGCAGGCCACGTTCGGTGCGACGTGTCGCCTTAGAAACCATCTGATCGACCATCTGACCCGGACCATCCGAAATTCGGCTCGCGCCTGTCGGCAAACGCGGCGATGCCCTCGGCGAGATCGCCGGACTCGGCGGCTGCGTCCGCCCACGTCGCCCGAACGTCGGCGGGAACGTGACCGTGAGCGAGCACCGCCGCCACCATCGACTTCGTCGCCACCTGTGTCAACAATGAACGCGAGGCGAGCACGGCGGTCAACGTAGCAAGCCGGTTCGCGGCATCACCGGTCTCCACGACCTCGTCGACGAGGCCGATGCGGAGGGCTTCGGTAGCGTCGATCAGATCGCCGGTGAACAGCAAGCGCTTCGTGGCCGCCGGCCCGATCAGCCGCGTGACCCGTTCGAGGGATGATGCCGGGTAGACGATGCCGAGCTTGGCCGGGGTGATGCCGAACCGAGCCTCGGGGGTGGCGATGCGCAGGTCACAGTCGATGGCCAACGCGCATCCGCCGCCGATGCAATCACCGGAGATGAACGCCACCGTTGGTTTCGGTACGGCGGCCAGCACGTCCTCGGCGTCGATGTTGGTCTGGGCAAAGGATCGCTCGCTCGACCGGCGCGGCACGTTGAGCTCGGTGATGTCGGCGCCGGCGCAGAAGTGCCGACCCGAACCACGCAGGACGACGACGCGAACGCTGCGATCCGCGGCGAGCTGTCGCGCCGCGTCTTCGAGTCGCGCCCACATCGAGTAGTTCATCGCGTTGCGCTTCGCCGGACGGTTCAACCAGATCGTCGCAACCGTGCCCTCGCGGGTCACTCGAATCTGTTCGTGGGGATGCTCCGTCATCGACGACAGTGTTGCCGACAGGCACGCCGGCCGACGGTACGGTGGAGTCGACATGGGTTCGATGAACATCAACGACGCGGTCCGTCAAGCGATCCAGCAGCACGGGCCGGTCGTCGCCCTCGAGTCGACGATCATCAGCCACGGGATGCCCTACCCGCAGAACGTGGAGATGGCCGGCACCGTCGAGGCGATCGTCCGCAAGCACGGCGCGACACCGGCGACCATCGCCGTGCTCGACGGCGTCTGCTGCATCGGCCTCGACGGCGATCAGATCGAGTCGCTGGCCAGTCGCGACGACGTCTTCAAGGCCACCACCCGCGACCTCCCGTGGCTCGTCGCCACACAAGCCACGGGGGCGACCACGGTCGCAGCGACGATGCATCTGGCCGCGTCGGCAGGCATCCGTGTCTTCGCCACGGGTGGCATCGGCGGCGTTCACCGCGGCGCTGCCGCCACGTTCGACATCTCCGCAGACCTCACCGAGCTGGCCAAGACTCAGGTCGCGGTCGTGTGCGCCGGCGTCAAGTCGATCCTCGACATCCCGTTGACGCTCGAGTACCTGGAGACGATGGGCGTGCCGGTCGCCGTCTACGCCAGCGACGACTTCCCTGCGTTCTACAGCCGTTCCAGCGGACGACCGGCCCCACGCCGCGTCGACACCGCCCAGATCGCTGCGGCGATGCTCGACGCGACCTGGCGAGGACTCGGAATGCAGCGTGGCATCTGCATCGCCAACCCGATCCCGCCCGAGGACGAGATTCCCGCCGAGGAGATCGACGCGTTGATCGCCGACGCACTCGCCGAGCTCGATGCGCGTGGGGTGTCCGGGCAGGAGGTGACACCATTCCTGCTGTCGACGATCTTCGAGCGCTCCGGTGGTCGCAGCCTGGCCGCCAATCTCGCCCTGGTGAAGAACAACGCCGCGCTGGCGGCCGACATCGCCGTCGCCTACGCGACGCGAACCGCTGTCACCTGAACAGGTCGCGGCTCGACTCGCGCAGCACCGGGGCGATGGTCGCCGAATCGTCAGGTTCCCACGCGTAGCCACGAACGACGCCGACCGGAACTCGCGAGATGTTGCCCTTCACCAGCTCGGCCGCGCCGGCCAGCTGATCGGCGACGCACACCGCTTGCACCTTGAACTCGTGACCGTGCGGATCGAACTGACCGATGTAGCTGAGGATCGGCTGCATCCCGGCGACGCCGATGGCAATGTCGGTCTGGCCTTCTCTCCAGGCTCGCCCGAACGTGTCGGAGATGATGACCGCGACGTCGAGGCCGCGCTCGCCGAGCTGCGAGCGCAGCCGGCGCGCCGATGCGTCGGGATCGTTCGGCAGCAACACCAACCGGCCGTGCGCACCGCTCGACGACTGGTCGACACCGCTGTTGGCGCACACGAAGCCGTGCTGGGTCTCGGTGATCAGCACCGGCCCGAGCTGGCGGACGATGCGCTTCGCCTCGCGCAGCACGACCTCGGTGACCGCCGGGTCCTTGTCCCACTTCTTCGACCACTCGAGGGCAAACGGGGAGGGGTCGACGTCGGCCAACTCGAGCGTGCGCCCTTCCGCCTTGGCAACGATCTTCGAGGTCACGACGAGGATGTCGCCGCTCGCCAAGGGCGTGCCCGCCGCATTCGCCGCGTCGACGATCAGCGCGGTGAGGTCGGCCCCCTCGACGATCTCCGGGAGCCCGGCGACACCGAAGATCTGCAACCCGGTCACGCAGCCGAACGTAGCAGCACGGTCGCCGGGCGGGCCCATGAAGCATGATGTGTGCATGGTGTCTGAACTGTTCGATCCGGCGGCGTGGCGAGAAGTGCCGGGCTTTGCCTTCGACGACATCACGTACCACCGCTCCGTCGAGCACGGAACGGTGCGCGTCGCCTTCAATCGGCCCGAGGTTCGCAACGCGTTCCGGCCGCGGACCGTCGACCAGCTGTACACCGCGCTCGATCACGCGCGCATGTCGACCGACGTCGGCTGCGTGCTGCTGACCGGCAACGGTCCCTCACCACGAGATGGTGGCTGGGCCTTCAGCAGCGGCGGCGACCAACGCATCCGCGGCCGCGACGGGTACAAGTATGCGGCCACCGACGACCGCGAATCGATCGACCCGGGTCGCGCCGGACGGCTGCACATCCTCGAGGTGCAGCGGCTGATCCGGTTCATGCCCAAGGTGGTCATCTGCGTGGTGCCAGGTTGGGTCGCCGGCGGAGGGCACAGCCTGCACGTCGTCTGCGACCTCACCCTCGCCAGCGCCGAACATGCCCGGTTCAAGCAGACCGACTCCGCCGTGGCCAGCTTCGACGGTGGCTACGGCAGCGCATATCTGGCCAGACAGATCGGTCAGAAGTTCGCTCGCGAGATCTTCTTCCTGGGCCGCGAGTACTCAGCCGCCGACGCCCATCGGATGGGGATGGTCAATGCCGTGATCCCTCACGCCGAGCTGGAGTCGACCGCGCTGCAGTGGGCGAAGGAGATCAACAGCAAGAGCCCGACCGCACAGCGCATGCTCAAGTACGCGTTCAACCTCGTCGACGACGGCCTCGTCGGCCAGCAACTGTTCGCCGGTGAGGCCACGCGTCTCGCCTACGCCGGCGACGAGGCCGAGGAAGGACGAGCGGCCTTCATGGAGAAGCGCCCACCCGACTGGAGCGACTTCACCTGGCACTTCTGAACCGAGTGTTTCAAGGCACCCGGTCCACCTCCAAACACTCGGATCAACGCCGGCCGATCGGCAGGCCGGTGTCGTTGCGCATCTGCTCGGCCGCGGGCACGAAGTAGGCCATCAGCGTTTCGGCGATCGCCTCGGTCGGCGCGCAGCGACGGACCGCCTCGCCCATGTGCAGCAACCACCGATCACGCTGGGCGGACCCGATCGTGAACGGCATGTGGCGCAATCGCAGGCGTGGATGGCCGCGCTCGTCGCTGTAGCTCGTCGGGCCGCCCCAGTACTGGGCGAGGAACAGCGTCAACCGGTGGCGGGCGCCACTCAGATCGGGAGCCTCGGGATACAGCGGCAGCAGCACCTCGTCGCCGGCCACACCCGCATAGAACGTGTCGACGAGTCGCTCGAAGAACGCCATCCCGCCGGCGGCGTCATACAAGCTCGGGTTGTCGGCGACGTCCTCGGCCATGGTGGCCGAGGTTATCGGTGGCCCTCCGTCAGACCTTCGAGCCGTCGAAGACCCGCACGTTGACGAGGTCCTCCTGCCGGGCCACGCACGGCATCGATTCATCGCAGAAATCGAAGATCACCGTCTCGCTGTTGGCCAGTAGGACCAGCGCAGAGACCATTTCGCCGTCGATCTCCAGTTCGATCACGTCACCGGCACGCAGCCGGACCGCGGTTGTGTTCATGTTGTCGTCCGCCCTCTCGAGAATGCTCAACACACCCGTATGAGTCCGGCCCGCGCCGTCTTCGTACGGTTGCTCATGTCACATCGGCACGCAGCGCGGTGGGCTTTACGAGAACTTTCGATTGGATCTCGACGGGAAGACGTCGGGAAGCCCGTCGCTGACCTTGTCGACGAAGGCCGCCGGTCGCTTCTCCAGGAAGCTCTCCCCGCCCTCGCGCGCGTCGGCGCTGCGCCCCCGGGCGAGGATCGCTCGCGAATCGACGCGGTGGGCCTCCATCGGGTGATCCGCTCCGAGCATGTCCCACAGCATTCGCCGGGTCAGAGCGACGCTGACCGGCGCTGTGTTCTCGACGATGTCAGTGGCGATCGCCCGCGCCGCGCCGACGAGGTCGCCTGGCTCGTGGATGCTGCGCACGAGGCGACCGGCCAGGGCTTCGTCGGCCGGGAAGACACGGCCCGAGAAGCACCACTCCGCGGCCTGGGAGATGCCGACGATGCGTGGCAGGAACCACGACGAGCACGCCTCTGGGACGATGCCACGGCGGGCGAACACGAATCCGAACTTCGCCGCCGTGCTGGCCAAGCGGATGTCCATCGGCAGCGTCATCGTCACGCCCACGCCGACGGCGGCTCCGTTGATCGCGGCGATCACCGGCTTGTTGCAATCGAAGATCCGCAACGCCAGCATCCCGCCGCCATCGCGAGGGATGCGCGCCTCGGTCTGCTCGTCGCTGCCTCCTTTGGCGAACGTCGATCCGCCGGCGGAGAGATCGGCGCCGGCACAGAAGCCTCGTCCGGCACCAGTGACGATCACCGCACGGACGTCGTCGTCCGCGTCGACACGGTCGAAGGCGTCGATCATCTCTCGCATCATCTTCGTCGTGAACGCGTTGAGCTGCTCGGGACGGTTCATCGTGATCGTGGCGACATGCTCGGCCACTTCGTAGAGGATCTGCTCGTACTCCATCCGGCGAAGCTAGACGAGCGACCGGCGGTGCCCGTCTACCGGGCGCGTTGGACCCGTTGCCCTAGTCCGCCACTGGAGGCCGCTGCTTCCGGAACGAGTTCTTCCGAACGATCTTGTTGTCACGAACCGTGAGGAAGTCGCACCCGAGGACATCGACACGACCGCCATCGCGCAGCGTGCCGGTCAGTCGCCATTCGGACACTCCGTAATCATCGCCAAGGGCGAAATGCCGTCCGTCGCCCCACTTCGCATCGGGCATCGAAGCGAACACATCGGCGAACGCGGTCCGCACCTGAGCCGCGCCCTCCACTCTGCGACCACAGAACTCCGGTCCGCCCGACGCCTCGAAGACGCAATCGTCGGCGAACAGGCTCATCAATCGGTCGATGTCATGGCTGTTCCATGCATCGGTGTGCTCCACGAGCAAGCCTTCCAGCTCGTTGCCGTCCACTCGCACCTCCTCGCGTCGGGATCGCCGTGATCGTAGGCGCGCCGCGAGCCGCCGGATTGCCCGTCAGACGTCGAGGAACCGAGACGCCGCAGTGGCCGAGCCGACTGCACCCGTGAACGCGCCGAGCAGCATCATGAAGACCACGACCCGGATCGGGTAGCTGCCGGTGACCACGAACCCGCCGAGACCCGCGGTGGACGGGAACTTGCGCACGCCGGTCGTCCAGTCGGCGTTGACGAGCAGCACGAAGGCGCTCCCCAGCGTGGCTCCGGCAAGGCCTTGCAACAGACCCTCGAGCATGAACGGCAGACGAATGAACCAGTTCGTCGCGCCGACGAGCTTCATCACCTCGATCTCGCGACGACGGGCGAACATCGCCGTGCGGATCGTGTTCCAGATCAGCAAGATCGAGGCGAACAGCAGCACACCGGACATCACGTAGGTGCGCGCCCCGAAGAACGACTTCAGCTTGCCGAGCACGGTGATCTGATCGGAGGGGAAGTCGGCACGGAGCACACCGGGTTGCTCGATGAACGACTGGCGAATGCTCAGCAACTGGTCGATGCTGTTCTTGTCCACCGGCTCGACGCTGAAGTAGGACGGGATGTTCTCGTTGGACAAGAACTTCAACGACTCGGGATCGGCGGCGAACAACGTCTGCGCCTGCGACAGCGAGCACTCGACATCGCAGTACTCGACGTGCTTGATGATCTCCGGGCGGCTCTCCAAGGCCTGCTGTATGCGATCGATGGCAGCCTGCTCGGCACCGTTCTTCACGTAGACGATCATCTTCACTCCGCCGGTCCACTGGCTGAGCTGGTTGTCGAAGCCTTGCTGAATGAGCAACGTGATGCCGAACAGGAACAGCGACACCATCGACACGATGACGGCGGCGACGGTGAGCGTGAGGCTGCGCGTGAGGCTGGCCCACATCTCGC